>CAZRFC010000278.1:0-5839 GCA_964598975.1 uncultured Mycobacterium sp.
CGTTCTTTACCGGTATCAGCACGGAAGCGTGCATAGGGGTCTGGGTCATGGGGCCGGGCAAAGCGTACGCCGAGCGCAGCGCTACGCGACGGAGGCTTTTTTCGGCCCCCTCCCGCGCGCCGGCGAACGAGAAAGATAACCGGGCATTCTACTGCCCGCACCCAAACTCCCCAGCGTGCTTACCAAGCGTTGCCGAATGCGTGCACTATTTCACGGCTTCGGCTTGGGGCGCCGTGCGCGCCTCCTCGGAAAACAGCTGGTCGATCGCCTTTGGGTCGATCTGCACGCTGTATTTCTTGAAGAGCGTGTCGCGCAGCTTTTCGTTCGCCTCCTGGCGGCACAGGGTCACGGCGCGCGTGGGAACGGAAGTGGCTACCTCGTCCCAGGCCACCTGGCGGCCCTCCCGTTTGGCGGCGATGTAGAACAGGTAGCCAAAATCGCCTTCGCGCACGGGCCCAACCAGTTCCCCTTGCTTGGCATCGGCCAAGGCCCGCAAAATTTTTGCGTCGTCGGTGAGCGTCACCCAGCCCAGATCTCCCTGAGGGTCGAGCTTGTGCACGCTCGCAGCCTTGTCCGCCACGTCTTCGAGCTTTGTAGCACCCGAGGCGATGGCCTGGGCTTGCTGGAACAGCCAGCCCATCGCGGGCTCGCCATCCACCTGGGATGTCGCCGGCAACATGATCCGGCTCAGCCGTGCCATGGGCGGTACGCGAAACGCCTGGGGATGGTCCTCGAAATACTTGCGCGCTGCCGCGGCGTCCGCCGGCGGCTCACATGCCTGGGCGAGCTTCTTGTAGATGGCGTGCGCGTAGACATCGTCAAAACGCATACCGTCGGCGTCCGCGCGCCGGGGCACGCCCATGGCGTCGCCTTCAAAACCCAAGGCACGGGTCAAGGCCATTTCACGCAGGATGGTATCGACCCCATAGGCGTTTCGCCGTGCCGGCCTCAGGTCCATGCGCCGGTCCAGATAGTCGGAAAGGTCCTGGGCCGTAATCGTTTCCGCTGTGCCAATGCGCGCCAGCACCGCCTGGTTGTCAACGGCAGCAGAAGCCGCGGCGGCGGCAACAAGTCCACCCACCAACAGCATGAACTTCCGAAATGCGTGATTCAGTTTCATAGTCTCTCAAGTTGTTTTAACGGCGCGGCGCCGCGTGCTCCCACAGGGGACCAAACAGAATGTCCGAACGCTTGTCCGACGAGTTGAGCACGACCGCGTCGAGCGCCCCGTCGTTGTCCACATCCACCAGTTGCAAACCCGTGGAGAAACCACTGGTCCGCAAGGTACGGGTTTCCAGGACACCCCCTTGTGCATCCAGACGCTGGAGCGTCAACTGCCGGTCGTCACCCCATACCACGAGGTCGTCCGCCATGGGTGCCACGGACACCGCGCCGGTCGGAGCCGCGGTAATCCATTGAAGTTCCCCGGACTCCATGTTGATACGCGCGTTGCGCCCCCCAGTTTCGAGCGCGACATACAGCCATTTGCCAGAAGGGGCGGGCCTGGCTTGACGGGCTATCGCATCGAAGCTCGCAAGCACCTTGGGAGCCGCGAACAGATCGGCGTCCGGCACGGCGACCACCTTCTTGCCATCGAGGCACGCCGCTGCAATGCCACCTCCCTTTTCACCCGGAATACGGTCGACACGCACTGGATGCCACGGCGCCTCGCACCACGTGGACTTCTTCACGTCCGTCGTGTTGCCCTGTACGGCCCAATCGATCCAGACCACATCCTGCCCACGGTAGGGCGTGGCCAGCAAGAGGTAGCGCCCAGTCTCAGCGCGCGCCAGCACCACATCGCGCGGCCCAAAGCCCACTGGCAGTTGGGCGATGCGCGTCATGCGGTCGTTGGCCACACGGAATACGTCGATGCTTGCCGTGGTTTCCACCGCGGCGGCAATCAGGTCATCGGCCAGCCAGATGGCGGAATCGGGATGGTAGGCAACCTTTTGCCGATCCAGGAGCTGTGCTGTGCGCCCTTGCAGGCGGTGCAAGGCCACCCTGTTTTCCTCATGCTCCACGGCGGCCAGTTGGCAGCCTGAAGCGCTACAGCGCACCTGTCCGCCCCAAGCCTGCGGAAGGTCGAACGAAAGGCGCTGGACATCTTCGGCAGCCTGCCGTACCGGGGCCGCGACCGCAGGCGCACTGCCGACGCCAAGCTGCGTCTGGCATCCCGCCAGCAGCATCCCCAGTGAAAAACCCAAGCAACGCAAGAACTTCATGCAAGTATCCTAAAAAAAATAGCGCCCGAAGGCGCTATTTTTAACTCACCCCTATGCAGGGGAAAGCTTCTGATCAGTTGGAAGCAGGTGGCACAAGTGCCACCCACCCCCTCAAGACCTATTAGTTGTGTGCACCCAGAACGGTCTGAACAGCACCGAAGGCAGGAGCGCTGATCAGGCTGTACGTGAAGGCGGAACCGCCCAGGGCGAACAGCGAACCAGCACCACCAGCGGGCACGTAGTCGGCCGGCAGAGCAGCGATCGGATTCCACTCGATGAAACCGTCCACGAACGAAGCGGGGCGGCCGGCGATGGTTTCGGGATCGAACCAGTCCAGTTCCGAGAAGTTCAGCTTGAAGTTGACCGACTTGCGGTTTTGCGCGTCGTCGAACATGTTCACGGTATGCGTACCAGCTTGGCTACCCGTCGACCAGACCACGATGCGGGTGTCGTTGCCACCAGCAGCGCCGTCGATGTAATAACGCATGCTGAAGACCGGAGCAGCCGCGGGGCCAGCACCGAAGGTGCGCGCGCCAAAAACAGCCAACAGCGATGCCGGGCCCATCGTGCTCAGATCGGTACCAGCAGCCAGCGCCAGAGGACCGTCAATCACGGGCACGAATGCCAGATCCTTGTTGGCCACGTCCACTTGGAACGCGTTGGCAGCGATCAAACCGGGGCCAAGGCCGACGGAGTTGGCGGCAGCGCAAGCGTTGGCGGTGGTGATGCCAGCAGGCGTCAGACCCGTGGCGAACACCAGGTAGCCGCGCTGACCTTCAAGGCCGAGACCGGACATTGCAGACCAGACGAAGGGCTGGAAGTCCTTCGGGGTCATGGGGAAGCAGCCGTCGGTCACGTGACCGGAGTTTTGGTTGAAGAAGGTCCAGAACACCGGAACCACGGTAGCGGTCTGGTTGATCAGGCCCACAGCGGTGGTGTCGGCTGCGCCGTTGTGAATCACGTTGGGAACCACAACACCGTTGCTGAACGTACCGACGGTATAGGCCTGCGCCACGCCAGCGCCCAGTGCGGCGGCGGCCGCGACGGCTGCCAGTGCAAATTTTTTCATCTTCTCAGTCCTTAAATAATTGAACGAAGCTTTCCCAGCGTTGCGGGATCTGCAACCCATCCGTCACTCCGTTTGGGTTGGCGCCATCTTATCCCGAGACTTTTACGTTTTCAATCGAAACCCCGGAGAATTTGGCGCTTCGTGATTTTGTTGTCATCGAACAACAAGAATTGCACTATGACCCCGGGTTGATAACGCTGCGCTTGTGCGCGTGAAACCAGACGCCGTCGATCAATCGCCACTCATCCTGCAATACCGCCTCCTGCCCCTTCAGCCGCAGCATGGGCACGGAATACCGCGTGAAAACGGTGACTTTGGCACGATCTCCCTCGATTTCTTTCACGTCGCGCACCTCGGCCGCGTCGTACACGATACCGCCGCGCTTGAGGTAGGCCTCCAATGTCCAGGAAGGATCCTTGGAGAGTTCTTCAAACGTCCAGGCTTTGACGCTGTCGCTGGCCTGCTGCGCAGCCCAGAACGCCCGCGCACGTTCCAACAAGGCCTCCTGGCTGCTTGCCGTACCCGAAGCCGTACCGCCGACACCTGCAGCACAACCCGCGACCAGGGCAACTGCAAGCGGCGCACCGATGCGCAAGATCCAGCGGCGGCGCGAAGCGGACATCACCATATAGAGAACTCCTTAAAAAAACTGTGGCGGATTGATTGCGGAAAGCCGGGTGAGTTCACTCTTTCCGGCCGGGGGCGACGCTTTCATTGCGCGGCGGAAACGAGAGCGACTCCAGCGACATGCTGCGCATGCGCTGGCGCAGTTCATCGCTCGCCGCCCGCAGTTCGTCGTCGTTTTCCAGGGCGCGCGGCGTCAACAGCACGAGCAACTCTGTGCGGGCGCGGTTGTTGTTGTTGGTGGAGAACAGCGCACCCAGTACCGGCACGTCGGCCAGTATCGGTATGCCACTGTTGCCCTTCGTCTCGTTGTCGCGAATCATGCCGCCCAGCACGATGGGCTCGCCCGAACGCACCGCCACCCGGCTTTGAATCTGCCGGGTGAGGAAATTGCGCTGGCCGGTGGCGGCGTCGATGTCGCCCACATCCGTCACTTGCTGGGCAATGTCCATGGTGATCAAGCCACCGGCGTTGACCGAAGGCGTCACCGACAGCATGACGCCTGTATCTTTATAAGTGATGGCTTCGGTAATGAGGTTGCCCGTGGTCACGGTGGTGGAACTCTTCACCGGCTGCTGGTTGCCGATCTGGATAGTGGCATTGTGGTTATCGAGCACCAGCACGGAAGGATTCGACAGCACGCGCAGCTGGGACTTCTCCGCCAGCGCGTTCAAGGTAGCGCGCACCACGCCCGCCTTATTAAGAATGGTGTACGAGAAGCCGGGCTGCTTGGGCCCAATCCCGCCAGTCTTGTTGAAATTGAGCAGCGCCTGGCCTTCACGGTCGTTGCTGAGGCTGTTTTGCACGAACCACTCCACGCCGTACGCCAGGTTCCCGGTAAGGCTGACCTCGACAATGCTCGCTTCTATAAGTACCTGCACGGGCGCCTTGTCGAGGTCGCGCAGTGCTTTCTCGATGCGGCGGTACTCGGCCTTGGGCGCGCGAATCAGCAAGGCGTTGCGCTTGTCGTCCGCGACCACGCGAACACTGCCTTCCAATTGGCTGGTGGTCGTCACGGGGGCCGCCGCTGTGCCCGTGTTCGTACGCAGGGGCAGCATCCCGGAGGATCCGGACTGGCCGGAGGACGCATTGCCGACCGTACCCAGGCCGCCGACGGACGTTCCCATGCCGAGGCCTGTCGCGGTCGTCGCACCGCCAAAGGGGCTGCTGGTGGCCGAACTGCCAAATTGCGTGGGCGCCGACCCGGCGGCAACGCCGCTTTTGGCACGGGAAGACTCGCCGCCAAACAAGCCGTTGAGCATCTCGGCCAAGTGTTCCGCCGAGCCATTCTGCACGGGATAGACAAACAAATTCGGCTCCAGCGCGTCGGTCGGTTGATCCAGGCGCCGAACCCAGGTTTCCACCTGGCTGAGCAGATGGCTGCGCGGCGTCACCACCACCAGCGCGTTCAGGCGTTCGACCGGGAATATCCGTATCAGTCCGAACAGCGGATTGCTGGCTGGGGACGCGGTGGCGCCCGTATTGGCCGCGTTCGCACCCGGCGCGCCAGGGGTCAGGCCTGGCATTGCGGCCGCCCCAAAGGGCGAGGCCCCGGCGCCTGCTGCACCGGCATACGGATCGGAGGACGATTTGTCGGGTCCCAGCATGGCCTGCAGTGCGTCACGTACAACGTTCACGTTGGCGTTTTCAAGCACGAACACCCCGAGCGACATGCCGGAGAGGAAGTCGACGTCAAAAGCCTCGACCATTTCCAGCCAGCCGCCCAGCTGTGCCTTGCTGCCCTGCAACACCAGCAGATTGCGCAGCGTATCGACATAGACAATGGCTTCACGTGGCGCGATCGGCCCCAGGATCTTGGCCATTTCCCCAGCGCCGATGTAATTGAGCGGGACGATGACCGTGCCAGCGCCCGCCAAGTCCTTGAACCGCGCTGCGCCGACAACCGGGCGGGCCCCGACGG
>CAZRFC010000279.1:0-5825 GCA_964598975.1 uncultured Mycobacterium sp.
CCTCACGTCCATGGTCGTCCAATGAACACAGCACCCCGGCAGAATCCGAAGAGCCTCTTTTCGTTGGCGGGCGAGGCCCGGTCGGCGACCAATTAACAGGCCTGACCTACGGCGTAAACCCGATCACGAAAACTGACATAAACTCCGCGCCATGAGTTTGCTGGGGACCGATCCAAACGGCCTCAAAAGCCTGGCAGAGGAATGCGAATTGTGGTCTGCCGAAGTCGCTGTGACGAGCGCGCCGGCGATCCTGGCCCGATCGGTCCAGGCTACGGCCGCGGCGGTCACCGTCATCCACGCCCAATTGTGTTCAACCGGAAACATGTTGTCGGCCAGGATGCGTGGCACCGCAGTCGCGCTGACCGACGCCGCCTGCGGCTACACCGCGCACGACGGCGATTCCGCCGCCGCACTCGACGGACTGGCGATCGGACCATAGGTGCCCATCCCAACGTTGTCCGCGATCCGCGGCTGGGATAGCGAACACCTCACCGACGCGGCAGGCCACTGGACAAGAACGGCGATGGTGTGGGAGGAGAACTTCACCGCGCTGGCCACCCGCATCGCCTACCCGGGCGGCACCCTGTGGGAGGGGAGATCCGCCGAGTCCGCGCATCGGCGCACCCATGCCGACCGAATGGTGGTCATCGCCCTGGCCGACCAACTTCACAGCGCATCCCTGATCGCGCGCAGTGGCGCGACGGAGATCAGCCGCGCCCGCCTGGCTGTCCTGCGGGTGGTCCGCGCCGCTGAGGCCGCCGGATTCCTTGTGGGCGATGACTTCTCGGTCACCGATCCACATTTCTACCCCGCTGCGACGGCTGGGGGGCGGCATTCCCAGGCGGTGGGGTTCGCCGGCGAACTCCGATCGACCGTGGGGATGCTGGTGGCGGCCGACAAAGACGTCGCCGTCAAACTCACCGCCGCTACCGCAGGGCTCAGGGAAGCGGCTTTCCCCGAATCCGGCGGAGCCGCAGTGGACTTTGCAGACCCGCACGCCACCCTGCGGCGGATCGAGGACTCCAACAGGAAACTGCTCGATGAACTCGAGCAGCAGTACCGGCAACTCCCCGAAGGCCAGATCAAGACCGACCGACTGGCCGATATCGCAGGAATCCGAAAGTCGATGACGACACCGGACTCCCACCTGATTTATCTCGCCCGCCCGGAGGACCCCTCACAGATGGTTCCCGCGGCAGTCGCCGTCGGCGATCCTTATGCAGCCGAACACATCTCGGTCACCGTCCCGGGCGTAGGGAGCGCCAGCAGAAAATCCCTGTCGGCCATGACCCAGGAAGCGGGGGAACTGGTCAGAGAAGCGCGGGAGATCGCCGCGGTCACGGGCCTCTCCGACAGTGTCTCCGCGATCGCCTACATGGGATATCAACCGCCGCTGACAATGACCTCGGCCGAGATCTTCGATGACGACCTGGCCCAAGTCGGCGCGGTGGAGTTGCGTTCGTTCCTGAGTGCCCTGAACGCCACTGCCAAACCCGGCCACACCACAGCGCTCTTCGGCCACTCCTACGGTTCCTTGACTTCTGGTATCGCCCTCAAAGACGGCGGCGGCGCGATGGTCGACAACGTGGTTCTCTACGGCTCACCCGGATTCGGGGCCACCACAGCGGCTCAATTGGGCCTGCGAGATGAGCAGCTATTCGTGATGACAGCGCCCGACGACCCCATCGCCAATCAGATCGGCGCGCTGGCACCACTGCACGGGTGGGGGGCCGATCCGAACACCGTCGTGGGCCACCGGTACCTGTTCACCCACTTGGAGACGCAGGCCACAACTGTGCACGGCACGGACAGTCTGGGCAGAGCCGTCGAATGGGAGAAGACGGCCGCGCGCGGCCACTCCGAATACGGGCGCGCCGCGACGGAACGGATCACCGGATTCAATCTCGCCGCAATCCTGCTCGACGAGCCCGACCTGGCAGTCAAGGCGCACCCCTCCTACGCCGACTACAGCTTGATAAGCAGATGAGGACTCCCTTGATCGTCGCGGCCTCGGCGCTGATCCTCACCGCCGCACTGCCCGCCGGTTGCACGACTCACCAGAAAGCAGCGCAGATGGACGACGACGATCAACGGATGACCGAACTAATCGGCAGCCTCCGCGACAAAGGTTCCTTCGAATCCGCCCGGGACAACCTCACGAACCTCGCCGGGTCCGTCGCCGAGAGGATCAGCGGCGTTGTTCCGGGCGGCAGAGCGTGGAGATTCGACACGACAAGCGAATTCGCCAAGACATTGCATCAGGGTGCGGTGTGCGATGACCTCGCCGGCGACATTGCCCTCAAACCGGATGCGGCTCCGATCGTGTTCGACCCGCCCTTCGCTTCGGCGGACTTCCGGATCGCCGTCGGCGTCATCCGTGAGGAGGCCGCGAAGTTGGGAGCGACCACGGAGTCCGCCCTGTTCGACGAGAGCGCCAAACGGGAGTACTTCGTCAGCGGCAACGGCTATGAGTTCCGCATCATGCAGATGAAGATTGCGCTACTGACGATCTCCGGCGACTGCCATCTGCTGCACCCATAACGCGAAAGGCCCCCGCCGAAGCGGGGGCCCTCCACGTTGACTGGCTGTTTACCGCCCGCGTGACGCCGCAGCCGCGGCGGGCCGCCCGGTGTCCTGGCCGCCGGCACGCTGCGTCGGCTTGGTCCGGGCAGGTACCGCCGGACCGTTGGAAACCTCGTCGGCGATGGCCGAACGGACGGCCGCAGCACGGGAACGGCTGACTGGGGCAGGAGCCTCGTCCGCCTGGGGCGCGGCCTGCTCGGCAGCGGCTGCCGGAACAGCAGCATGGACGGCCGAATCCGCACTCGGCGTGCGAACAGGAGCGGTGGCAGGCGCCTCGGCCGCGACAGCCGCGACGGCCTCGCCGGGGGCCGGCTCCTCGCTGAGGGCCGCTGCAGCCGCCTTCGGGGCGACGACCAGCGATGCCGGTGAAGTCGCCTCAGCCGGCAACAGGCGATTGATCAGGTTATTGATGGCGCCGAGAGCGCCCTCGCCGCTATTGCCGATAACCGCGGCGATGGCCGACATCAGGATGCCGGGGATCGCCGCGACAAGTGTGCCGACCTGGGTGCTGACGAAGGTCTTGATTCCATTCGCGGTCTCCAGCAGAACCTCACCGATCGACGTGATCGGGGCGAACAGTCCCTGGTTCAGGGTCTGCAGCGCAGCGGCGAAGTCCCGATCCTTGAGCTCACCGAATGCTGCCATGACAGCGGCCGGGATCGCGACGATGGCTGAACCGAACTGAGCCGGAATCGAGTTCGGGCCGATGACCAAGCCGCCGACCGAACTGGTGACGTACTGGACGACGTCACCCGCGGCGGACCTCACCACCGGGGCGGCTTCCTTGAGAAACTCGAACACGACGGCCCTGACCAGGCTGGGCGACAGGCCGCCCACCAGACCACCCAGGTCCAGGTCCCCCAGGTTGCCGATCAGACCGCCCAGGTCCAGGTTGCCCAGGTCCAGGTTGCCGATCAGACCACCCAGGTCCAGGTTGCCCAGGTCCAGGTTGCCGATCAGACCACCCAGGTCCAGGTTGCCCAGGTTCCCCAGGTTGCCGATCAGACCTACGACGTCGGTCAGCGAGAAGCTTGACCCCGTCAGGCTAACTTCGACGATGGCGGGCGCGGGCAGGTGCGCGGTATGCGCGGCGACATCAGGCAACGCTGGCGTCATGGCGATCGCGGTGGCGCCGACCACTGCAGCTGTGCCTAACGTGAGATAAGAACGAACTGAGATTTGCACGGTTTCTCCCATTTCCCCAACTTGTTCCCGGCAACGGGTAGCGACCGGTTCAATTCGGAACGACGGAATGATGATAGAACACTGAGAGGAGTGCTGAGAACACTCAGCTGGCAACAGAGGACATTAGGCCCCACCTCAAGGGACTTCGTCCCCGCAGGCAGCAAACTCCTCAGCTGTCCGATTCGATGATCTTCTGGATGGCGTTCGCCGTGTTGGCCGCCTTGACGTTGTACTGCGCTACGGCGATCTTGCCCTTTTCGTCGACCATGAACGTCGAGCGGATGACGCCCTGCACCGTCTTGCCGTACATCTTCTTCTCGCCGAAGGCGCCCCAGGCGGTGAGCACTGTCTTGTCGGGGTCGGACAGCAGAGGGAAGGTCAGCGACTCGGCCTCGCGGAACTTGGCCAGCTTCTCCGGCTTGTCGGGAGAGATGCCGACCACGTCTATTGCCACGCCGTTGAGTTCAGCCAGGCTGTCCCGGAACGCGCATGCCTGCTTGGTGCAACCGGGGGTGGATGCGGCCGGGTAGAAGTACACGATCACCTTGCGGCCCTTGAAGTCCGACAGTTTGACGGTCTTGCCGTCGGCATCGGGCAAGCTGAACGCCGGTGCCTTATCGCCAACCTCGAGTCGTGCTGAGTCGCTCACCTGTGTATCCCTTCCTCGGGTCTGGGGCGGCCCTTTGGCCATCTGGGCGCCCGCGCTGCTCTAGGGTAGATCGGCAGTGCGCCTGCAGGGCGGTGGAAGCGAGGACTACAAGTGGCGGAGCGGGATCCCGAGGTCATCAAGCAGGAGATCGCCACGGCGCGTGATCGTCTGGCGTCGACGGTCGACATCCTCGCCGAGCGAGCCAACCCGCAGCGACTGGCCGATGACGTCAAGACGTCGGTGCTCCGATTTCTCAAGCAGCCAGCGGTCGCGGCGGCCCTGGCCGGGGTGGGAGTGCTGACCGTGGTGGTCGTGATCCGCGGAATCCGCCGCTAGGAAAGCTCAGCGCCGGCGAAGCAGATTGCCCAGCCGGGGGCGGGGCGGGTTGGCCGCGAGACCGATTCGGCTGCAGCTTCGCACCCACGTCGGTGCGTCACCGACGTCGCGTCGGTCCGGCGTCTGGCCCGGTGAACCAGGTGTCGCCATGATGCCTCCGCTGAGATCCTTTGGTTATCTGAGCTAATTCGCTCTTTTCTGTAGTCAAGAATAACCAGGCCATTTGCGCATGTCAATGCGAGTGAACTTTCGCAGACCGCGTTTCTTCAGCTACCTCGGCGCAGTTGCCGGACTGCCTGCAGCCGTCTGCCTGATGAACTCGTCGTAGTGCGGCGCCACGGCCGAGGTGCAGATGGCGGGCAGGATGATCGTCAGCACGTCGGCCAACCGGGCGACAAGGTCGTCTCCGGTGGCGGCGCAGTGCTGGTGGGTGCCCAAAATGGCGGTCCACAGCGTGTGCCCGGCCCGCTCGGCGTCGAGGTCGGCGCGTAAATCGCCATCGGCGATCCCGGTTGACATCACGCTGGTGAACATCTCCCGGTAGTGGGCGAACCCGTCCAAGGCTGGGCTGATGTGGCTCAAGCCGCCGCGTAGTTCGATCCCGATGCGCACCAAGGAGTCTCGCTCCGTGAGTTCGGCGACGGTAAAGACCATCCGGACAAAGTGCTCCAACGAGCGGTACGACGGGTCGGAGAAAACCTCCCGAATCGTGTCCCGCAGTCGGCTCTCGGTCTCCGTGATGATCGCCGCGGCGACGGCCTCCCGGTTCGCGAAGTGGTAGTAGAAAGCGCCCTTGCTGGCTCCCGTGCAGGCGATGAGTTCAGCGAGGCTGACGTTGGCGTAGCCGACGCTGTCGAAAAGACTGACCGCTGAGTCGAGGATCACCCGCCGGGTCGCCTCAGCCCGAGCCTGCATAGCCACCACCCCTTGCCCATCGCGGAGAAATCGCCCGAACGACGGCGATGCAGGGGAAACCGAGCGGTACCGGTCGAAACCCAGATCACCGTCGTCTCGTGCGTGGTGCGCCGTCAGGGTTTCGAACCCCGGACCCGCTGATTAAGAGTCAGCTGCT
>CAZRFC010000280.1:0-5813 GCA_964598975.1 uncultured Mycobacterium sp.
CGCGGTGATGAGTGGCGGCACCTTCGGCTTGGCCGCCCAGGCGCAAGCCGCGACGGACTCCGAGTGGGACGTCGTCGCCGCCTGCGAATCCAGCGGCAACTGGGCGATCAACACCGGCAACGGCTACCACGGCGGCCTGCAGTTCGCGCCCAGCACCTGGCTGGGCTACGGCGGCGGCCAGTACGCGTCGGCCGCCCATCTGGCCACCCGCGACGAGCAGATCGCGATCGCCGAGAAAGTGCTGGCCGGACAGGGCAAGGGCGCCTGGCCGACCTGCGGGCGCGGCCTATCCGGGCCCACCCAGCGTGAGGTGATTGTCGAAACGTCGGTCGAGATCGCGGCCGAGACCCCCACGGATTCGCCCGCCGAGCCGCTGGATAACCCCGAGCCGATGGATAACCCGGTGCCCGAGGTACCGCTGGTTCCGCAGGACGCACCCGCCGCCGACCCCGCTGGTGCCGCTCCCGCGGCCCCGGCGCCGGCTGCCGCCGAGCCCGCACCGGCCGCGCCTGCGCCCGCCCCCGCACCCGAGGCAGAGCCGCCGGCCCCCACGGTCCCCGCTGCCCCCGAGCCGGAGATCATCTCCATCTCGGAGACCGTCGTGGTCGACGAGCCCGCGGTGCCGAACATCGTCTCGGCCAGCTTTACGGGTCCGGTGCCGCTCGAACCGGCAGAGCCCGCGCTGCCGGCGGTGGTGTCGTCGTCTCCCGTCGCCCCCGCCCCCGCGGACACCACCGCCGTCGTCGCCGCTCCCGCCGCCCCCGCGGATACGACCGCCGTCGTCGCCGCTCCCGTCGCCCCCGCGGACACGACCGCCGTCGTCGCCGCTCCCGCCGCCCCCGCGGACACGACCGCCGTCGTCGCCGCTCCCGTCGCCCCCGCCGATGGCGTTTCGCACCTGCCGAGCCCGGACAGCCCCCCGCCGGGAACCAGCACCGACCCCGGCGCCCCCGGCGGCAACCCGAACCTGTCGTATCTGAAGGACCTGTGGAACGCCTGGAAGAACGACGACATCGACCGCGAGGAACTGCTGTTGGCCCTGGCCCAGCGCTCCTTCACCGGCCCGGTCCCGACCGACGGCCCGTCCCAGGGACCGGTACCGGCACCTGCTCCCAGTCCCGCCGCACCGCCGCCCCCGCCGGCAGGCTAGGCGTCGGCGCCCGACCCCAACTCAGGCCCAGTTCACCCATTCGTCGCTGCCGTCGGCGAAGAACTGGTGCTTCCACACCGGCAGTCGTTCTTTGACGGTGTCGACGAGCCGCGCGCATACCGTGAACGCAGCGGCACGGTGGTCGGCCGAGACCGCGGCCACCAAGGCGGCATCACCGATCTGCAGGGTGCCCACGCGATGGCTGGCCGCGATGGCCCGCACACCGGGCGCGTTCGCCGCCACCTCGGCAAGCACCTCGAAAAGGACCTGCTCGGCATGCGGATGCGCGGAGTATTCGAGGCGAAGCACATCCCGGCCGCCGTCATGGTTTCGCACCACTCCGGCGAAACCGACCACTGCCCCGGCGGATTCGTGCGCGACGAGGTGTTCATGCTCGGTCAGCAGCAGCCTGTCCCCGGTCACCGCCGCGCGAACGATCCGGGTCATCGGTGATCTCCTCCGGCCAACTGGTCCAGTGCGTGGTCGAGGACCCCGTCGAGCACGCCGAGACCGTCACGCACCCCACCGGTGGATCCGGGCAGATTGACCACCAGTGTCCGGCCGGCCACCCCGCACACTCCGCGGGAGAGCACCGAGGTGGGAAGCCCGGGCAGTCCGGAGCGGCGGATGGCATCGGCCAGGCCGGGAATCTGATAGTCCAACACCGCGCAGGTGGCCTCCGGGGTGCCGTCGGTCGGCGAGATCCCGGTACCGCCGGAGGTGATGATGACATCGACGCCGTCGCCCACCGCGGCGCGCAGGGCCAGACCCACCGGTTCACCGTCGCTGATCACCACAGGGGGCGGGACGGTGAACCCGCGGTCGGTCAGCCAGTCCCGGATCAAAGGTCCGCAGCGGTCTTGGTAGATTCCGCCCGCCGCACGGGTCGAGGCGATGAGCACACGTGCCGTCCGACTCACTGCGGGTGCGTCCAGACGCCGGTTTTGCCGCCCTCCTTGCGGACCACGCGGACGTTGTCGATCCGCGCCTCCGGATCGACCGCTTTGATCATGTCGTAGAGGGCCAGAGCGGCCACCGTGACAGCCGTCAGCGCCTCCATCTCGACGCCGGTGCGGTCGGTGGTGCGCGCTGCAGCGCTGATTTCCACTGCGTCGGAGCCGATTTCGAAAACGACGTCGACGCTGCTGAGCGCGATCTGATGGCAGAGCGGAATGAGGTCGCTGGTGCGCTTAGCGGCCAGAATGCCGGCCACCCGGGCAGTGGCCAGCGCGTCCCCTTTGGGCAGGTCGCCGTTGGCGACCAAACCCAGCACTTCGGGCGTGGTGTGAACGGTCGCGGCTGCGGTCGCGCGACGTTTGGACGCGGATTTACCGCTGACGTCCACCATCCGGGCGGCGCCCTGGTCGTCGACGTGCGACAACCGGTGCCGCCCGCTGCTCACCGGTTGACGAAGGTGACCGGGTGGACGTACGGCAGAGTCGACGCGGGCACCGGGAACGTGACATCCCCGAACGGCGACAATGCGCCGACCCTGTCGGAGGCCAGCTCAGTGACCGGATGGTCATCGGGATCCCGGGTCGGCCAGCCGTTGTCGACGTAGCGGGTCTTGTGCGTTTTCTGTGCCACGGCATCATTCTGACACTAGTCCGGCGAACTCGCCCACGAGCCTGCTGAATTACCCTGGTCAGCGATGACCGAGCAGCAAGCCACCCGAAGCGTGCCGCTGGGCGCGTGGCTGTCCGGCCTGCCCGATGAACGGTTGATCCGGCTGCTGGAACTGCGACCCGATCTCGCCCAACCCGCCCCTGGCAGCATCGCCGCCCTGGCCGCCCGCGCCACGTCCCGGCAGTCGATCAAGGCCGCGGCCGACGACCTGGATTTCCTTCGCTTGGCGGTGCTCGACGGCCTGCTCGTACTCGGGGCCGACCATACTGCCGTGCCGATCGCAGTCCTGGAACACCTCGTCGCGGACCGGGCACCCAGCGCCGATCTCACCGAGGCCCTCGATGATCTGAGGACCCGTGCGCTGGCCTGGGGCGAGGACGAATTGCGGGTGTCTGCGGAAGCCGCGGCGGCACTGCCCTGGTATCCGGGCCAGGCGATCGCCGAGTCCGAGCCGGCCGCCGAACTGAGGCGGGCACTCGACGAACTCGACGACTCGGCGCGGGAGGTGCTGGAGAGACTGGTCGTCGGCTCCCCGATCGGGCGCACCCGCGACGCCGCGCCAGACACCCCGGCCGAGCGTCCGGTGCAGCGACTACTGGCCGCGGGTCTGCTGCGCCAGGTTGATACCGACACCGTGCTCCTGCCTCGCGTTGTCGGGCAGCTCCTGCGCGGGGAGGAACCGGGTCCGACCGAGTTGACCGCGCCCGACCCGGTGGTCGGCACCACGTCCGCCAGGGACGTCGACGCGTCCGCGGCCGGCGCGGTGATGGAGTTGATCCGCCAGGTGGAGATCATTCTGGAGACGCTGTCGGCGGCGCCGGTTCCCGAACTGCGCAGCGGCGGCCTGGGCGTGCGGGAGGCCAAGCGGCTCGGCAAGATCACCGGCATCGACGAGCAGCGGCTCGGATTGATTCTGGAACTGACCGCGGCGGCCGGTCTGATCGCCAGCGGCGTCCCGGGCGTACCGACGCCGGATGCGGCCACCTTCTGGGCACCGACGGTGGCCGCCGACCGGTTCGCCGAAGCCTCGCCGGCGTCCCGATGGCTGCAGCTGGCGACGGCGTGGCTGGACCTGCCATCCCGGCCCGGCCTGATCGGCGACCGCAGTCCGGACGGCAAACCGTATGCGGCACTGTCTGATTCGCTGTTCTCCTCGGCTGCGCCCCTGGACCGGCGGCTGCTGCTGAGCCTGCTGGCAGAGCTGCCCGAGGGCGCCGGCGTCGACGCCGTCAGCGCCTCCCGCGCCCTGACCTGGCGTCGGCCCCGTTGGGCGGCCAGGCTTCAACCGGTTCCGGTCGGACACCTGCTCGACGAAGCCCATGCGGTCGGGCTTACCGGACGCAATGCGATGAGCACGCCGGGTCGGGCACTGCTGGGAGACGGCGGTGAGGCACCTGTGAATGCGATGGCCGCAGCATTGCCCGCACCGATCGATTACTTTCTGGTGCAGGCCGATCTGACCGTAGTAGTGCCCGGCCCACTGCTCCGTGAGATAGCCGAGGAGTTGGCGGCGATCGCGACGGTCGAATCGGCGGGCGCGGCGATGGTGTACCGAGTCAGCGAACAGTCGGTCCGCCACGCCCTGGACACCGGTAGAACCGCCGACGGCCTGCAGCGCTTCTTCGAGACGTACTCGAAAACGCCTGTGCCGCAGGGTTTGAGGTATCTGATCGGGGACGTGGCCCGTCGGCATGGGCAACTGCGGGTCGGCATCGCGGCCTCGTTCATCCGTTGCGACGATTCGGTTCTGCTGTCCCACGCGGTAGCGGCACCCGCACTGGCCGGACTCGAGGTCCGGCTGCTGGCGCCGACGGTGGCGGTGTCCCAGGCACCCATCGCCGAGGTACTGGCCGCCCTGCGCAAGGACGGCTTCGCACCGGCGGCGGAGGACTCGTCGGGAGCCATCGTCGACCTTCGCCGCCGCGATGCCCGGGTTCCGGCCAACCCGGTACGCCGCCTACTGCGCACGCCGTCGCGGCCGAGTCCGGAGAGCCTTGCCACCGTGGTGTCGGTGCTGCGGCGGGTTGACGCCTCACCGTTGGCCGGGATGCGGGTGGACCCGGCTGTCGCGATCGCCCTGCTCCAGCAGGCGGCCGTACTCGGCCAGGACGTATTGATCGGTTACGTCGATGCCGCCGGGGTCGCCACTCAGCGGGTGGTCCGCCCACTGGCGGTGCGCGGCGGGCAGCTCACCGCGTGGGATTCCGCCCAGGGCCGGCCGAGGGAATTCGCTGTGCACCGCGTCACGTCGGTCATGTCGGCGGAGTCCGGATAATGGCCTCATGATGCTGAGGATTGCCGCGTGACGGACGGACCGCTCATTGTCCAGAGCGACAAGACCGTGCTGCTTGAGGTGGACCACGAGCAGGCCAACGCGGCCCGCGCCGCCATCGCGCCGTTCGCCGAACTCGAGCGCGCCCCCGAGCACGTGCACACCTACCGGATCACCCCGTTGGCGCTGTGGAACGCCCGCGCCGCCGGGCACGATGCCGAGCAGGTGGTCGATGCGCTGGTCACCTTCTCCCGCTACGCGGTTCCCCAGCCACTTCTGGTCGACATCGTCGACACCATGGCCCGGTACGGGCGCCTGCAACTGGTCAAGCACCCGGCTCATGGTCTGAGCCTGGTCAGCCTGGACCGCGCGGTGCTGGAAGAGGTGCTGCGCAACAAGAAGATCACCCCGATGCTGGGCGCCCGGGTCGACGACGACACCGTGATCGTGCACCCCAGCGAGCGCGGCCGGGTCAAGCAGATGCTGCTCAAGATCGGTTGGCCCGCTGAGGATCTGGCGGGCTACGTCGACGGCGAGGCGCACCCGATCACCCTGGATCAACACGGCTGGGAGCTGCGCGACTACCAGCAGATGGCGGCCGATTCGTTCTGGGCCGGCGGGTCCGGTGTGGTGGTGCTGCCGTGCGGCGCAGGTAAGACCATCGTCGGGGCCGCCGCCATGGCCAAGGCCGGCGCCACCACGCTAATCCTGGTGACCAACACGGTTGCGGGCCGGCAGTGGAAACGGGAACTGATCGCGCGAACC
>CAZRFC010000281.1:0-5803 GCA_964598975.1 uncultured Mycobacterium sp.
CATCGGGCGGTCGCTGACGCCGTAGCGGCGGTACCAGGTCTTGGATTCCGCGTACATCTGCTCCTTCTCGGCGCGCGAGAGTTTCCTGACGAAGGTGTCGGTGAAGTACAGAACCTGATCGAAGAAGGTCGCGTGCGCCCAGAAGTAGGTGTCCGGATCCAGCGCGTGGTAGCGGCCGCCGTTGGAAGGGGTGGAGTACTCCTCGGGCAATGTCCCTTTTATGTTCTTATGGAAGTCGCGGACCATGCCGCCGGCGTTGTCGTCCTCGCTGCCGTAGACAGTCCGGTAGATCGGCGGGAGCGAACGCTTGATCCGCGCGGCGGTGTCGGCGAACCACACCGAGTGGTCGTCGACGCCTTGGCCGAGTTGGGCCAGCATGTTCTGCAGCACCGCGGGCCGGGGGCCGATCAGCGCGATGCGACGGTCGCCGAAGTACTTCCACACCAGCGAGTCGGGACCGAGCGGTAGTGCATCATGAGCGGCGGCATCGGCGGACTCAGGGGTCCGGGGAGTCTGATCGACCTCTGTCATGGACACAATGTTACAGATTTCGTTTCTTGTAACAATGCGCCGGGGGTGCCGGCACGGGGACGCTTGGTGCCCGGGCACCCGAGCGCCCGGGTGGGTTCGCGCCTTCCCTCCCGGCCCCGCCCGCCCGCCCGCCCGCGCAGGAGCACTACTGCTTGCGCCCACCTCCGAGCGACAACCTCTGACCCAGATCACGGCTGTCGCGCAGAGCCGGGCAAAAATCCACATGGCCCACAGACGGACGCCCCCCCAGGCGGCTGTCGCGCAGAGCCGGGCAAAAATTCACCTGCCCGGAGCGGCGCCCCCCGGCCGGGCGAAGCGAGTTCCAGCTGCGGCAACTCCCGCTAGCGAAACCGCTTGAGCCGCAAGCTGTTCGTCACCACCAGCACCGAGCTCGCAGCCATCGCCGCGCCGGCGATCCTCGGGTAGAGCAGCCCCAAGGCTGCCAGGGGGATCGCGGCGACGTTGTAGCCGAAGGCCCAGAACAGGTTCTGCTTGATGATCCGCAAGGTCCGGGAGGACAGCCGCAGCGCGTTGGGATCGGTACGCAGATCGCCTCGCACCAGCGTGATGTCGCCGGCCTCGATGGCGGCGTCGGTGCCGGTTCCCATCGCTATACCGATGTCGGCGGTGGCCAGCGCCACCGAGTCGTTGACGCCGTCGCCCACCATCGCCACCCGACGGCCTGCCTTCTGCAGTCGGGCGATCGCGTCGGCCTTCTGCGACGGCAACACCCCGGCGATCACGTCGGCGGCTGGGATCCCGACCTCGTCGGCGACCCGGGCTGCGACCGTCGCGTTGTCGCCGGTGAGCAGCATCGGGGTGATACCCATCGACTTCAGTTCGGCGATCGCTGCAGCACTGGTGGGCTTGACGGCGTCGGCAAGCCGGATGGTTCCGCGGTCGCGGCCCTGCCAGCTGACCGTGACGCTGGTGCGCCCGTCGCTGTCGGACGCGCGCGCCACCCGAACGGCTACCCCGCCGACCATGCCGCGGACACCCGTCCCCGGCTCGTTGGCGAAGTCGGTGACCGCCGGAACAGGAACACCGCGCTCCCGGGCGACGGCCACGATCGCCGCCGCCACCGGATGTTCGGACGCGGACTCCACCGCGGCCGCCCGGGACAGGACGATCTGCTCGGACTCCCCCGCCGCCGCCTCGACCGCCTCGACGCTCATCGCTCCGGTGGTCACGGTTCCGGTCTTGTCCAGCACGACGGTGTCGATACCCCGAACGGTCTCGAGCACCTGCGGATCCTTGATCAGCACACCGAGTTGGGCGCCCCGTCCGGTACCGACCAGGATCGCGGTCGGCGTAGCCAGACCGAGTGCACACGGGCAGGCGATGATCAGCACCGCCACCGCAGCCGTGAACGCCGCCGCCACCGAGTGCCCTGTCAGCAGCCAACCCGCCAACGTCAGCGCCGCGAACACTAGCACCGCGGGTACGAAAACCGCCGACACCCGATCGGCCAGCCGCTGGATCGACGCCTTCCCGCTCTGCGCGTCGGCCACCATCCTGGCCATCCGGGCCAGCTGGGTGTCGCCGCCGACCTTACTGGCGCGCACCAGGATTCGCCCGTAGGTGTTGACCGCGCCGCCGAGCACATCGTCACCGGGCCGGACATCGACCGGTACCGATTCTCCGGTCATCGCGGAGGTATCCAGCGCGGAGGCGCCATCGACCACGACGCCGTCGGTGGCGACCCGTTCACCGGGGCGAACCACGATCACATCACCGACCGAAAGGGTGTCCACCCCCACCCGAACCTCCGTGCCGTCACGAACCACGGTGGCGTCTTTGGCTCCCATCGACAGCAGTGCCCGCAGTGCCGAACCGGCAGAGCGCTTGGCCTTGGCCTCGGCGTAGCGGCCTGCCAGTAGGAACACGGTCACCGCGGCAGCCACCTCGAAGTAGACGTGGCCGTACCCGTGGCCGCCGTGAGCGCCCTGCCCGCCGCCGGTCACCAGGACCACCAGCGACCACAGATAGGCCGACAGGGTGCCCAGCGACACCAGGGTGTCCATCGTCGAACTACGGTGCCGGGCGCTGTTGAGGGCGGCCTTGTGGAACGGGTAGCCGCCCCAGAACACGATCGGTGTGGTCAACGCCAGCACCAGCCACTGCCAGCCGGGGAACTGCCAGGGCATCACCATCGAGAGGGCCAGCACCGGGACGGCCAGCACCGCCGACCCGATCAAACGGGCCCGCAACTGTTCCTGAGGGACGTCGTGGCTCATGTGATCGCCGTGATGGTCGATGACGGCGGCGTGATAGCCGCTCGACTCGACAGCGCGCACCAAGTCGTCCCCGGTGATCTGCGGATCGTGTTCGACGTGGGCCTGCTCGACGGCGAAGTTGACCGCGGCCTGCACCCCGACAAGCTGGTTGAGGCTGCGCTCGACCCGCGCCGCACAGGAGGCACAGCTCATCCCCGAGAGCTTCAGGTCGGTGGAAGTCATGACCCGAACTATACCCCCTGGGGGTATCAGCGCGCCACCATGAATGCCAGGACCCCGCAATAGGCGGCCTTGATCAGGAGAAGTGTCCGGAATGGGATTGCCGCGACCCCCATGCCGGCCGCCACGATCCCGACCACCACCACCACCACCACGGCAGCGGCAGCGAACCCGAAACGCACCCCGTGGCTGGCGCCGCGCCGCGCGAAGACAGCCACCAGAACGCACATGACGATCGAGGTGATCACCAGGTTGACGACGACGGCAGACAGCGGCTGAACACCGCCGCGGTTGACCAGCGCCTCGAGCAGCGGGTTGACCGCCGCGTTGATCAGCCCCGTCACGACGGCCGCGCTGCGGCCGGACGGCGGGCTCGCCCGGTCCGTCAGGTCCGCCTGCGCAGAAGTCCGGCCACACCCAGGACTGCCAACACCCCGGCCGTCGTGGCCAGCAGCCAGGTCAGGACCATCAGCGGCGGGTCGTAGACCACCGAGACGGTCGCCGGCTGGCCGTCGGTGATCGGCGGGACGTCCACCCAGCTCTTGATCTGCAACCAGCACAGCACCGCACCGACGCCGGCCAGCGCCGAAAACACCAGTTGCACAATCGGCTTCACGGCGTCGTCCGGGATTCCACCAACCGGGTCAGCGTCGCGCGGAACTCCTCGTGGTCGCGCGCCCAGGCTTGAACCATCCGGCCACCGGCGAGCTTCAAGCCCACCCCGGTGCGTCCCCGCGGAACTCCGGAAAGCTCGCCGAGTGCCCGTGCCCGCTGCCACTCCTCCTGGACCTCGGGAGGCTTGACCCGCCAACTGGAGATGGCGGTTCGGGTTCGGACCGGCACCTCCGGCTCCGGAAACACCGTCACGATGTCCTTCACGTCGACGATCTCGGTCCCCTCGCGCAGGGTCTCCTCGGTCAACTCGACGCTGGTGTGGATCCGGGCCGCCTTGACCTGCAGGCCCAGCATCCCGGAGACCAGGACCATGAACATCAGCGGGACCGTCATCGGAAAGCCCAGACCGGCCCGCCATTGAACGAACAGCATGGCCACGGCGGCCACCGGACCGGCCAGCAGCCACAGCCAACTGGCGCCCGGCTCGAAGAACAGCGGCGCCTTCTGGCCCTGCACGTCAGCCACCGGCGTACCAGTCCAGGACACCGGTTCGGCTCAACAGCAGCGTGCCGACAATGATGGGCACCAGGCTCAACAGCGCCAGGATGTGGCCGGCGAACACGCTGGCCACCGACACCAGCACGATGACCGTCAGGGCCAGCGCCATCGCGGCCCGGCGGAAGCGCAGATCGCGCCGACGGGCCCGGGACGCCAACCACACCAATCCCACACCGGCGAGCACGAACAGGACTCCGATCCCCCTGTTCATCGTGACCAGGTGATGAACGGACTCGTCCGGCACGGTCGGGGGCTGGGCTTTGCGCAGGGTATCGAAGCTCGCCAGGGAGGCCAGCAGACCACCGGCGACCAACAGCACGCCGCCGATCACCAGCAGCCAGCAGGCGGTCGTCACCGCGCTGGGGCGGGATTCGGTCTCGCTCATGATCCGGCCAGCCTATCCGCTCAGCGGACGAAGAACCGATGCGAGTCAGGGCGGTGCAGCAGAAAAATCCCGCCGGCGATAAAGACCGAGCCGAAGATTCCGGTGACCGCGTAGATCACCGCCGGCAGCGGCGGCCGAGTCGTGCTGAACAGGTTGGCCAGGGTGAAGAAGATGGTGACCAGCCCACCGGCAGTGAGCAGGGTCCGCGCCCAGCGGTAGCCGGACCGCAACAGGGCCAGAAAGCCCACCACCACCCCGCCGAGGATCGCGGCCACGAATGCGCTGAACACGAACACGTAGGAGGAACCGGCCGTCTTCGCCGCGACGTAGGCGTCGGCAAGCTGCCCGACCACCATCAGGGGCACGGCGACCAGCCAAAGCCAGAAACCGGTATCGACGTCGAGGGGTCGCGCCGTCGCGCCGTCGGGCGGTCGCTGAACCGGGGGCTGCGGGTTCACGCCAGCCAGCCCGCGGCCTCGGCCGCCCAGTAGGTCAGTACGATGTCGGCTCCAGCACGCCGGATACCGGTCAGCGACTCCAGCGCGGCAGCGCGCCCGTCGATCCAGCCGTTGGCCGCCGCCGCCGCGATCATCGCGTACTCCCCCGACACCTGATAAGCCGCCACCGGCACCGAGGAGACCTCCGCGGCCGCCGCCACGACGTCGAGGTAGGCCATCGCCGGCTTGACCATCACGATGTCGGCGCCTTCGTCGATGTCGAGCAGAACCTCCCGCACCGCCTCGCGGGCGTTGCCGGCCTCCTGCTGATAGGTGCGCCGGTCACCGCTGAGACTGGAGGCCACCGCCTCCCGGAATGGCCCGTAGAACGACGAGGCGAACTTCGCGGCGTAGGCCAGGATCGCGACGTCGGTGAAACCCGCGGCGTCCAGACCGTCCCGGATGGCGGCCACCTGGCCATCCATCATGCCGCTGGGCCCGACCACGTGGGCGCCCGACTCTGCCTGCGCCACAGCAAGTTTCACGTATTGCGCATTGGTCTGGTCGTTATCGACCCGGCCGGCGGCATCCAGCACCCCGCAGTGCCCGTGGTCGGTGAACTCGTCCAGGCAGGTGTCGGCCATCAGCACGGTGGAATCGCCGAGGTCACCGGCGAGGTCACCCAAGGCGAGGTTGAGGATGCCGTCCGGGCGGATGCCGCAGGAGCCCAGGGCGTCTTTGTCCTCATCGCGCGGGACGCCGAAGAGCATCAGCCCGCCGACCCCGGCCTCGACCGCGGCGGCAGCCGCACGGCGCTGCGT
>CAZRFC010000282.1:0-5798 GCA_964598975.1 uncultured Mycobacterium sp.
CGCGTGGTACTGCTATCCTTGCCCAGGAAATCCTGCACACCTGCAATCAGTTCCAAGACGCTAATCAGGAATTCGCCCACGCTGGCTTCAAAACGTCCTACAGCATCCGCAAAGCCTGGGATGGCGAGGCCGATTTCTATAGATTCCAGAAGCCCCGTTCCAGAACCAAGCTCACTCGCAAAGGTTTGTATTTTAACCTTCCACTCGTCAATAACGCCATCAATATTGAGTGCCTTATTGATCGCCTTTGTTAATTCTGATTCGATGGTTCGAGAAAACCCGGTGACGGTTGTCTCAAGCGTGTTGTTGAAGGCGTCGCTACCGGCCTTAGCTGCGCCTTCCATCTCATTCGGCAGTTCTTCGGTTAAGTCAATACCCAGTAAGGTGCTGACGGTGATTTCTTCGGCCTGGGTCGGGCCAAAAATGTACTTGGTTAATAACCCTTGTTGCGCTGGGTCTTCGACGGCGCGTAGGGCGTCCATCAACCCGGCAACGTATTCATCACCGGACATTTTGCCAGACGCGAAAGCCTCGGCCTCATCCAAAAAGCCGATTTCCTCCAATGCCGTCGTGCGGTCTGTGGCCGTTCCAAACTCACTGAGTGCCGTCACTTCCTCACGTGTGAGGTTTGCCATTTCCTTGAAACCGTCAGCCATTTTGTCAAGGTTAAACGCGCCACCCTCTGCGCCCTGTCTCAAAATATTGAACATGGTTTCCATGCTCAATCCAGCCTCTTTGAATTGTGGCGCGTATTCAATCAGGGTGTCTAAAAAGTCACCGCCCTGGTCAAGTCCGTTCTGGAAACCTAACTCGATTATTTCTCGCGCGTGATTAATCGACTGCACTATGCCATTGGCGACTAGCTGTTCCATAGCTCGCAAAGTCTCGACAGCATCACCGCCGGTAACATCAGCCGTTCGATAAACCGCCAGCATAGTGGATTCAAGGTCGTCATTGGCAACACCCAGCCGCGAGGTTTCGATGAGTAAATCCGCTACTTCCTCACGACTGCCACCCCAGGCGGCGGTATATATGCGCTCAATAATCCCCGCCGCTTCAGGTATTTCTCGCCCCGTCCGGCCTACAATGCGCTGCGTGGCCTGGTCAATATCGTTCAGTGTGCTAATAATTGGCAAGTCGAGCAGCCTTTGCGCCAGGGCGTCAATATTGGCTGGCAGGCTTAACAGGATGTCGATTTTGGCGAGGTTTTGCAGCTTGTTTAACTCATCTTCAACGCGCCCGATAGCCTGTGCTACGTCGCTATCATCACCCTTTATTTTGACATTAGGTGCGGCGCTATCAATATCATCAACCTTATCCTTCGCGGTATCCAGTTCGGCGTCATCAGTATTCACTTTTACGCCCGGCGCGGCGGCGTCTATTTGCTCAATGATTCCCTGAGCAGCAATCAACTCGGCATCATCGGCCAGGATTTTAATGCCTGTATCCTGAGCAAGGCCTTCAAGTGTTTGCTGTACTGTGCCAACCTCAGACGAGTCAATACTAACCTTAACGTCAATATCGCCGCCAACGCTATCCAGGCTGGCATCCATCGCCTTAGCGGTAGCGGCGGCGTCAGTGAACTGGCGTTCCAGGCGCGTCAAATCACCAATCAGGCCTGCAATATTGCGCTCGGCCTTGCTGGTTTCTGCGACGTACTCAATCCCGGTCTTTGGCAAATCAGGCATTATGTATCCTTGCCCTTATGCTTACGCTCGTCATGATGGGTCATGGTTTCGATGTTGCGCCCTGCCTTGTGCGCTGCATACAGCAGCGCCCGGTATTCGCGTGGTGTCTCGAAAAAGTAACGAATGAAGTCGATCCCGGTTTCAAGCAGCATCGCCACCTCGCCATACAAATCGTTATGCTTCGTTTTGCCCTTTTTCCGCCACACCGGATGCTCCGACGCGCCGCCCGGCAACCAGTCTTCCAGAGCCCGCCCCCGATACGTAATGGCGAAATAACCTTGTCCCGTTAGCGACCTCCTCGGCGCTCAACGGTAGGGCGCTTTGAGCCGCGCCCAATAGCATTGTCTGATCTAACGCGCTGGCAATCACGCCATGCCGGAATGTCAGTTCCCAGTCTTCACCCTCAACGCCGGTCAAGTCGCGCAGTTTGGCGATATGCGGCGCAAAGCGTTCGATGAGCGCCTCTTTGCCGTCGGGGAACTCTAACGCCAGATCATGCAACGCCGCCATCAGCCAGTTAGAACGTTCGGTCAACGCCTCGGCTAAAAGCGTTTGGTATTCTGGATTGTCTTTGTCCAGGTAAGTATCCCCTTCCTGGGCGGCGTTCGGAAGGGGGAGCATATACGGCGCGGGATCGGGGTCAGGGTATAACTTTTGTGACCGTTCCCGCAAAAGTGCCAACGTGTGCGGGGAGAGCGGGGTCACAATGACTGCGACCCCGCTGCTGGTGATTACCTCATGCCGTAACGGTTCGTAGGTTAGTGCGTTCATTTCGTCCCCTTGCTGCTATCCATTAGATGCCGGTCAACTTGCCGACATACCCATAACTGCCTTCACTCTCACCGCCCACATAGGCCACGTTTTCATTGGCCGGGGCGATTGCGTTGTAGCCGTTATTGCTGGGCGTGGTGAAGTCCCCGATAATCTCGATCTGATTATCCGTGCCATACCCACCGGAGATGTCGCGCAGCACGCGCCCCGCGCCGTTGGCGTCCAGTTGGATGATAAACAGCACGTTACCCTTGAACCCGGCAAATGCCATATCCTTGATTTGACCTGTGCCAAACTTTGGCCCGGCCAGGCTTTCCCATACCGTCTTGCTGGCGGTGCTGTTGGTCGTGCGGATATTCTTGCCGCCGCTCGTGCCGATATGCACATGATTGCGCCCCGGCGCGGCTGCGATCACGTTGATGTCCTCTGTGGCGCTCATGATGGTTGCGCCCGCGCTGGTGCGAACCAGGACGATGCTGATGGTATCCTTGAAAATCTTCAGGACGGTGGTATTTTCGCCAGCCGCCCAGATGAGGTTCTCATTGGCCGCGCTGATGCTGGTCAGGTTTTCGGCTGTCACCGTGCCTGCGCTCAGGGTTGACCAGGTTTTCCCGCTGTCTGTGGTCTTGAACACATACCCGCCATTGCCCACGCCGTAAGCGGTGGTGTTGGATACCGCCGCAATGTAGCCGGGGGTAGCAGGCAGGGTGTACCCGCTCGCCAGCGTCCAGGGGTTGGGATTGCCGTTGTATACGTCTTCAATCCGCGCCACCGCCACGCCTTTGGTCAGTGACCCGACCACAATGTTGTTGCCCATACGAACGACGCTGGTCGCGTTGCCGTTGCCGAGGACATCAATGTAAGTGGCGCTGAAGGTTACGCCGCCGTCCAGCGACCACAGGAAAACCGGGGTTGCCGTGCCGGAATAGCCGGGCGTGGCGTCCTGGTCTGTGACCATCCAGACGATCTGAGTACCATCGCTGGATGCGCCGCAGTCGCCTTCACACTGGATCACGTCGGCAATGTAGACATCATTAATCGCAAAATCAGACCATGTTTTTGTGATGTCCTGATGCTGCAATTGCTTGCTACGAATGTCCAACCCGGCGCTCATGTCATAGGTTTCCATGATGTCGGCTTCGTTCTGTTCCGTCCCCATCGCCAGCGATTCGCTAACGCCGCGCCCGGTGGCATAACCGTCCAGCAATACTACGCGGTCACTCCCATTCACCGGAATGCCCACCGGCCCGCAACGCTGGACGGCCATCACGTCATGAAAACAGGTGCGGAGCTTCTGGTCAAGGAACGTGATACTCTTCAGGCGCATTGAAAGCTGTGCGGTCACGCGGTCAGGGTTGCCGGTGATGGAGCTCCCCCGGTATTCCAGCCCGCCATAGATGCCGCGCCCGAAACGGGATTCGACGCCCTGCCCGCCGCCGCTGGGCGCGTCCATAGCGGCGTCAATGTCGAGAACTTCCCAGGGTTGTCCTGGGCCTTTACGGATAAAAATGTCTGTCTGTACTGCGCTGGTATTCCACTGTCCAGGCGTTGTCATTGTCTAACCTCCCAAACCATAACGGCTCAATGCTTTACGAATTGCGTTGGTTACTCGCACGTCCAGCCCTGGCCGCAATTCAGCCTGGGCAGTCTCTAAAAACTTACGTCCCTCAATGCCGGGGTGTTCAACCTGTGTTGCGCTCACCCAGGGGCCGGTGCGTTCCCCGCTTTTGCCAGTGACTTGCGCGATGGGCTTCGTCTTGGCCTGATACCCGGTCTGAAACCGGAGCGGCTTCTGCCCGCGCTTCACGCGCTTAGGGATTTTATAGGAGCGTCCCTTTGGCCCGTACTTGCCCGTCCCCTGGTCAACCCATCCGAATATCGTTTGATTAATTTTAGGGCCAGTAGGGAGCACCGTGACAATCACGCGGTTGCCGCGCTTGTTGAACGTAACCTCAAACGTCGGTTTATGCTCCCAGTTATGTGTCGCCCGTTCAACAGTGTCGGTTATCACGGTGGCGGTATCCATCATGGCCTGAAGCATCGCTCGCTGTGCGACTTCATTTTCATGCAAGACGATTTCAGATGTCAATTGTCGAGACTTCCGCCGCAATCCCATATCACCCCTAACGAAAACAAGGGACAAAAACACGTCCCCTGCTCACATTATAGGGTTTTTCTTTTCCCGTTGCAAACATTACCGCGTCGTCCCGGTGAACTTCCCGCCCGTGACCATGCTGGAACGGCTGAAGTCACGCACCACACGCCACGCCGCAATCGCCCCGGCACGCAGGCCGAACGGGTTGGCGGTGTCACGTTCCTGAAGCAGTGAACCGAACTCGGAATCGCGGCTCACCTGTCTGTCTTCCTCCCAGTACCATTCAGACTGGTCGCACAAGGTACACGGTTGCCCCGGTTGCAGGGTATTCGATAGCCGGATCACCGCCGTCGCAAGCTGGGAGTTGATGCGTAAGTTATCATCCAGTGGATGGCCGGCCAAGTAGTGTATTTTCAGGCGCACCGGGTAATTATCCGTCAGGCACGTCGCCAGCGCCGAGCAATCGTTATCGTCTACCTTCCACATGCCGCGCTCACTGTCCAGTACCACACAGTCTACATTCAGCAGCACATCGTTATTGCGGTTGACGACTTGCGCCTGGATGCTGTCATCGGTATACACGCGGTACACATCAACCGCCGCGACGTAAGTCGCCGCCAGTACTGTGTTGGCGTCGTTGCGCTCTAAGCTGTTGGGGTCTGAGGGGTCATACTCCACTTTCCACACCGCAGGCTTGACGAATAATGAGGCATGCCCGGTGATGACAATATTCGCGCCGCTGGCGCGTACCGTCAGCGGGGTAATTTCATACAGGTCATCTTTTGCCGCCGGTGCGCCGTCCGCAGTCCTGAAGTACACGCGCACCTGGCTAACGCCGCTGGTACTGGCAACCGTGATTGTCGCCGTCTCATTCACGCCGTCGCCATCGGCATCACTATAGGTCACGCTTGCCCCGGCTTCAATAACCGCGCTGGTCTCACGCCCAAACGCCTGCAGGTAGCGCCACTTGGTAACATGCGTCTGGTAAACCCATGACGTGCTGCGCTTGAGTTCTACCCATTCATTGGTATACAACGGGCGCGGCCAGAAGCCCAACTCACGGCTTAAGTCATTCCAGGCGGCAAACAGCGAACGCGCCACGCGCTCACGCTCGCGTTGTATCCATACCGCTGTACACTTCTCATTCTGGAATGGTGCGCCTAATCCGGCGGCCTGGTTGAAGTGGAAGGGGTCAACTTCCATTTCATCCTGCCATCGGTTTAACATGCCATAGGTTTCGTACT
>CAZRFC010000283.1:0-5796 GCA_964598975.1 uncultured Mycobacterium sp.
GTCCCGGCGATGTGAGCCCCAGGGATGTCGATACCCCCACCCCTTGTGTCAGCGCCAGTGGTGCTGCGGGTCGATGGGGATGCCCTGGGCGTCGCAGCCGCGGATGTGGCCTGATCGCTCCTCGGCCTGCTTCACCGCGTCGTGATGGGGCTTGCAGAGCGGCTGCCAGTTGGCGCGGTCCCAGAAGAGCGCGTTGTCGCCGCGATGGGGCTTGATGTGGTCGACCACCTGGGCGGCGGTCGTCCGGCCCATCTGCTCGCACATTCGGCAGAGCGGATGTTCGGCGAGGAAGGTGCGGCGGGCCTTGTCCCATCGCGTGTCGTAGCCGCGCTGTCGGGCGGAAGGCCGGTCGCCCATGCGCTGCCCCTGACATGCGAACGCCCGCTCGGGGTTGCCGGCGGGCGCATTGGTACACGATGGGCGGTAAGGGTAGATAGCGTGTACGCAGTTCGTCAAGGGCCTATATGTGGTGGATCGGTGACGCGCGCTCGGGCGCGCTGGCCTCGCTCCGCTCGGAATGAGACGCTAGCACAGGGTTTCGGTGGGGATGATGACGGGCGGCGGGTTTCCGCCATCCGTGCCCCCTTGACGAATACTCGCTCAAGTCGATGGGCTCTCGGGCTCGTATTCGCCTGGGTCATCCCTGTCTACCTTCGACCACTCGCGGATGAATGGCTCGAGTATGGACAGGGCGGCCTCGACCTTAGCCGCCACTGCATGCGGGTTCGGCACGCGGCCGTGCCACGATCTCTCCTGCTGATAGCGCCGAATACTCCAGCCGAGCCCGACCACATACCATGTGACTGAGGCGAGCTGGCTGGAATGGCCGCCCAATACTGCGACTGCGTTGGCGATCCAGGTGCGGGCGGACTCGATGCGGTGCGGCAGCCCGTTGACGGGGCCGGCGCCGGTGCCGATCCGGAAGCCGTAGAGCCCGGCCCGCAGCGGATCGAGCACGGCGGTATCGGCCTTGTTGCGGAACACGGTGCCGGCCCAGTGCTGGCCGTCGGTGATGGTCTGGGCGTTGAGCATCGCCTTCAGCGGGTCGACCCGGCGATAGCCCGAGCCCTTCTCGCGGCCCTCCTGCCAGCCCTTCTCCATGTCGCCCTGCGCGAGCCGTTCGAAGGTCGGGCCTTCCTCGCGGCTGATCGGGCACCACAGGCCGTCGGAAAAGGTGGCGGCCTCCTCGGTGCGCGGCTTCCCGGCGACGACGCGCAGGTGGCCCGGCATGTGGCCGACCACGCGCCCGGCCGGCTCGACGCCCGCCTGGGGCCGCTGCTTGACCGCTGTTGCCGTTCGCATCTTGCGGGCCTTTCCCATGCGGTTATTCGGCGGCCTCCAGATAGTCGGCGTCGTCGTTACCCCTCCGGGCATCGGGCAGACGATGGACGACGCCGCCGCCGTTGCCGGCGGATGGGTCGGCGGGCGGCGGTCCGTCTTTGGGTTCCGCCAAGTTCCTGGCCGCCCGCCACGCCTGCCACAGATTCCTGAGCAGGCGCTTTTCCATATACCGCTGCGCCCGCCGATGCGCGTGCAGCTTCGCGATTTCGGGATCGCGCGCGACCTCATAGGCCTTCCGCGCGTCGTACACCGCCTTGTAGTCGCCGCCGGCTTTGATCAGGCAGTCGCCGACGACGTACATGAAGGACCGCCGCTGCGGGCTATAGCCCTGTCGCAGCGCCTCCTCCTTGTTCGCGCTCTTGCGCTGCGACTTGCCGTCGAACACCGCGAGCCCCATGCGCTTCCACAGCTTGCCCGGGTTGGCATAGCTGCCGATGTCGCCGGCCTCGCCCACCACCACGGCGAAGGACAGCGCGCCGAAGCCCCGCTGCGCCTGCACCCAGGGCCAGACGGGCAGCGTCTTCACCAGCTTTTCGAGCGGCTTTTCGATCTCGCGCTGCGCCGTGCGAAGCATCTCCGCCGTCGCATGGAAGCTCGGGTAGAGCCGCAGGACGAGTTCCTTGTCGGCCGCCTGGACGGGCGGGAAGGTCGCCTTGGTCCAGGGCGTGCCGTTCATGGCGAGGCGGGTTCGCGCCGCCCACCGCTCCAGGCTCTTGATGCGCCGCTCCATGTCGCCCGCCGCCAACATGTGCGCGCGGCGGATCTGGTGCAGGTCGCGAATTTCGGCGAGGGCGGCTGGGATGTGGGCGTCGCGCGCGCGATGGCCCTCGCCAGCGACGGCAGGCAGTGCTTGGGTGTCATGCGCTGAATGGCCGTCGCTATGGGTTGGCGCCGCCGCACGCGCCTGGTGGGTATCGCAGGGGCCATGGCGGCGGCGCCCCCGAGGCGAACCGGCGCCGGGTGTCGGCAGTGGTACGGCCTCGGGTGTCTCTGGGGAAGGTTGCGGCGCGGCAGGCGTCCACTGGGCATCGTCCTGAACATGGCCGCGCCGCTGCCGACGCTTTGCTGTAGCGGGTTCCGACCGCTTCGTGGCATCGGCAATGGGGTGCGCCGCCGCGGCCGTCTTCTGGGTGTCGCAGACGTCATGGCGGCGGCGCTTTCGAGGCGGTCCGTCACTGGTTTCCGGCGTGTCATTGGCCTCGAATTGGTCGGGCTGGGCGGCTGCCGAATGGTCATCGCGATCACGATGGCCCAGCCCGGAGCGAGGCGACTCTGCATTGGATTTCGCTTCCAACCTGGCCTCACTCATTCGCAAATCTCCTCTGCAGCTTGGCTAGTTCCTGTTCGCTCAGGGCCTCGCGCACGATGCGCGCCTCGGCCTTGCGCATCGCCGCCATCACCTCGTTGTAGAAGGCGATCCGGCGCTGGTGCCCGCGCGATTGCTTCTCGTGGTGATCGCGCGCGTCCTGCAGTTGGTCGTAGGTCGCATCGCCGATCTTTGTGCCATCCCAGATCGCCCAGTCGTAGGGGCCGAGCCTCGCATCGACCACCGCCTGAAACCGCGCGATCGGCGCGCTGTTCTCGGGCCGGGCGGTTCCTGGGATTGCGTTCGTCCGCATGCCGGCGCCGATCACGCGCCGCGTGACCGAGCCGGCGTCGGCGATGGCCAGGTCGACCCCAGCCTTGATCAGCGCCGCCACCAGCGGGTGCCTGGGGTTCCGCACCGCGACTCGCTCGACGATGTCCCGCATCATCTCGGTCGCCAACTCGCGCGTCGGTGCCGCCTTCAGGCATTCGAGCGCGATGACGTGCGGATCGTCGCTCGGCACCACATCCGCCAGCAGCGCCGCGGCGCTGGTCGCCACCGAAACCTGTTCCTCCAGCATGCTCACCGTCCTTCCCATTCGCCGAAGATCCGCCGCGCGATGTTGCGCAGCGGCTGCCGTTCCCAGTCGTCCCGGCACTCTTCGAGCTTCACCGTCAGCAGCCCGAGCTCGGCCCAGGCCCGGCCGCGCAGCCGCATCTCCGCCTGCGGATCCGGCGCGCCGGGCACCACGCGCGCCAGCGACGACCTCGGCCAGCTCACGGCGCCGGCTCGAGCATCCCCGCCTCCTCGCACTGCCGCAGGACCGCCGCCCGCTGCGCCGCGAATTCGGCGGCCGTGACCTCGCGCGGCCGGGCGGTCAGCGCCCGCGTCGCCTGGCGCACCGGCCCGTCGATCGCCCGCGTCGCGGCTGCGGCCGGCAGGGCCAGTACCGCCGCCCCGTCCTGGCGCTGCTTCATTTCCGCCGAGCGCAGGCGCGCCAGCATGGTCCGCCGGCGCACGAAGGCCGGGTCGCTCTCGATCGCCGTCACGAGGTCGCCCGGCAGCGGCGGCCGGCCCCAGCGGTAGGTCCGCACGAGCGCCGCGATCCCGCTTTCGAGCGCCCAGGGCGGGAACGCCGCGGCGACCTCGACCCAGTGCGGCATCGCATCGTCAAGCGGCCGCGGGAGGACCGAGAAGAGCCGGTCCAGCATCACCGCCGCCACCGGCGGGCCCGCCTGCGCCATCCACCGGGTTGCCTCCGCCAGCACCGGCCCCAGCGGCGGCAGGCCCTCGGGCAGCGTCTCCGGATACCTCCATGACCTGAGCCGCTGCGCGGCCGATTGCAGCGCGCCGCTCGGCGCGGTCGCGTTCGTTTCGTGTGGCTGCATCCTCGCCTCCGGGGCGCGGGGTTTGGGGTTTGCTGGGCTCGGAAACGGCCTTGAGCGCGGCCTGGACGTCGCTGTCCAGGGCCTTCAGCCGGTCGCGCGGCTGGTAGCCCTTGGCCTTGAGCTTGTGGTTCACGGCGTCGAAGACCGGCCGGCAAAACGCCGCGTCCGCGCCGGCCTCGAGCCATCGGCAGGCCCAGACGTGGTCGTCGCCGGCGGGCCATGGCCGGCGCTGCGCCTCGCCGAAGACCGCGCTGCGGCTCGAATCGAAGGCCGCGATGATGGCCGTTGCCGGCGAATGCGGTCCCGGTTCGGGGTTGGGCGGATCGGGGTCGGGCTCCGGGGGTGGTGAACTGGACGACGTCGTCGGATTCCTCCCGTCTACCGTCCCGTCCCGTCCCGTAGCCCGCGCGCGCACGCGAGGTAACGGCGTTACAGGGGGTGTTACGCCGCCCGTTACAGGTGGCGTTACGTCGGCTGTTACGTCCGCCGTTACATCGGCATGTGCCGCCTCCCTCTCCTGCTTCTTGCGCGCCCGCCACTGGGCGACGCGCTCCCTGGTCTTCTGCCGCTCGGGCTCGTTGCGCGCGCGCTTCACCCAGGCCTTCGCCGCCTCCTCGGTGATGACAGGGTGGTAGAGCCGGCCGTCGCTGTGCAGTTCGAAGCCGCGCAGCGCCACGGCCTTGACCTTGCGCCAGCGGGCGCCGGCGCCCGAGAGCACGGCCAGCACCCGGTCGTCGTTCGGCAGCGAGCCCGCGGGCACCTGATGCCAGGACCGGCACCAGAGCGTCACGCAGGCCTTCGCCTCGTCGCCGGTGGCGAGCGCCCAGGTATCGGAGGCGATCAGCCGCTCGACGATGAGCGGCATGTAGTTGAGCGCCCGCAGGTCGACCTCGGGCGGGATCGGCGGCTCGGGCTTCATGCGGCCTCCCGCTCACCCTGCTCAAGCGCAAGCGAATTGGAGACGCGCCTGCCGACGTGGAGCATTTCGCGGCCCCTTGGCGAGACCCAATCCCTCGTCGTTTCAAACAGAAGATAAGCAATAGCCAACATCGTCCGCTCGGCGGCGCGCTGATCTCTCCGCGCAATAAGCGTTGCGATGAAAGGGTCGTCCGAACTTAGGTTGACTCTGTAGCGTCGTCCGCTGACCTCGGCATATCCAATGCCGAACTCTTCGGCCCCGGCGTCCAACGTGATCAGCAGCTCGTCGCGGCTGTTCTTTCTGGATGCGGGGCCGCCGGCTTCCGACTTGTCATCGTCCACATGCCCACGCTGTCTCTTGCGCTGTTGTTTCTCTTCGGCGGCGGGTTTGACCATTGCAGACCGGTTGGGCCGCCTGGACGGCTTGTGCTCATCTGCAATCGAATCGTTCAGCCGTCGTGAAAGCTGAGCAAGCCTCGCGGTCATGGAGTCCGCGTTCACCTTCCGCAATATCGGTGTCAGCACCCGCTCGATTTCGTTTTCCAGCTCACGGCGTTCGTCCTCATCGGTCAAATCGTCCTTGAATCTGCCAAGGTGCCACCGACCGAATAGATGGACTCGAGCAAACATATTGTTCAGACCGCCATATGCGCCGCAGCAAAAGGGAACGTCGGGCATTATCACTCGATGCTCATAGGCAATATGCACGCGGCGCAGCTTGTTTACCGAAGCATCGACCAATATCCCGCCGCGCACCCGAGCGCTCCTGCCTCCGGAGAGGTCGAGGTAAGCTTCAACAACGTCCGTCATTTCCGGCTCGGGTATCGCTTCGATCTGCACATC
>CAZRFC010000284.1:0-5763 GCA_964598975.1 uncultured Mycobacterium sp.
CGACGGCGGCGGTCCGGCGACGGTCAAAGCGCTCTCCGGCGGAACCGTCACCGCCGCGAACATCTTCAGTACCTCCCCGGCGATCCCGCAGAACAAATTCGTGGTGCTCGAGGATCCCAAGAACAACTTCCGCCCCGGAAACGTTGTGCCACTGGTCAGTTCGCAGAAGATGTCGGAAGAACTCAAGAGGGTCCTCGATGCGGTGTCGGCGCGGCTGACCACCGAAGGCCTGACGGAGTTGAACGCCTCGGTCTCCGGTAACTCCGGGGTGGACCCCGACGAGGCCGCCCGTCAGTGGGTGGCCGCGAACGACTTCAACAACCCGGTCGGGAAATAGATGATCACCTTCACCGGCGTCACCAAGCGGTACCCGGACGGGACGGTCGCCGTCGACGACCTGTCGCTTGAGGTCCCCGAAGGGTGCCTGACGGTCTTCGTCGGCCCCTCCGGGTGCGGCAAGACCACCTCCATGCGGATGATCAACCGGATGGTCGACCCGACGTCCGGGACGGTGACCGTGGACGGCCGCGACGTCGCCGGTGTTGACCCCGTCAAACTGCGCCTCGGTATCGGTTACGTGATCCAAAGTGGCGGCCTGATGCCGCATCAGCGGGTGATCGACAACGTCGCCACGGTGCCTGTGCTGCTGGGTCAGTCGCGGCGGGCCGCGCGGCAGGCGGCCTACGAGGTGTTGGAACGGGTCGGCCTGGATCCCAAACTGGCCGAACGGTACCCGGCGCAGCTGTCCGGCGGGCAGCAGCAGCGGGTCGGGGTGGCCCGGGCGCTGGCCGCCGACCCGCCGATCCTGCTGATGGACGAACCGTTCTCCGCCGTCGACCCGGTGGTCCGCGACGAGTTGCAGGCCGAGATCCTGCGGCTGCAAGGCGAACTCCGCAAGACCATCGTGTTCGTCACGCACGACATCGACGAGGCGGTGAAACTCGGCGACGCCGTCGCCGTCTTCGGGGTGGGCGGTGCCCTGCAGCAGTACGACTCACCCCAGCGACTGCTGTCCAACCCGGCCAACGACTTCGTCGCCGGTTTCGTCGGAGCCGACCGGGGCTACCGGCTGCTCCAGTTCTTCAGCGCGGAAAACCTTGATCTACAGCCGGTTCCGACGGTCACCGAGGAGGAGATCGACGGTTTGAGCCTGGCGCCGGACGAGTGGCGGCTGGTCACGTTGGAAGACGGCTCCCCGTTCGGCTGGATCGACGCCGACGGGGTCGAACGCCACCACGAGGGTGAGAGCCTCTACGACAGCGTGACGGCCGGCGGATCGTTGTTCCACCCGGACGGCACCCTGCGCTCGGCGCTGGATGCGGCGCTGTCCTCTCCCTCGGGTATCGGTGTCGCCGTCGACGGCCGCGGCGCGGTGATCGGCGGCACCGCGGCCGAGGACGTGATCGACTCGATGGAATCCCAACGGCAAGAAAGCGACGAGGTCGACGAACTGGCCGAGGAAGAGGCCTACGAACTGGCTGAACTGGAGTCCGACCTGGCGGACGAGGCCGGACACGACGGCGGGGGAGGACACGACGACGGGGCCGAAGACGACGACGAAGGCGACGATGAAGCCGAAGCGTCAGAAGATCAGGCCGAGCCGGCCGAGAAATCCGGGACGGACTGAATCCCGTTGCACTACTTGCTCACCCACCTCGACACCGCCTGGACGCTGACCCTGATGCACCTGCGGTTGTCGCTGATTCCGGTGTTGCTCGGCCTGCTGATCGCCGTCCCACTAGGGGCCTTCGTGTGGCGCCGGAAGATATTGCGCCGACTGACCACTCTCGCGGCGAGCGTCATCTTCACCATTCCGTCGCTGGCGCTGTTCGTGGTGCTGCCGCTGATCATCCCGACCCGCATCCTCGACGAAGCCAACGTCATCGTCGCCCTGACGCTCTACACCACCGCCCTGCTGGTGCGCGCGGTACCCGAGGCGCTCGACGCGGTACCCGCGCATGTCCGCGACGCCGCCACCGCCGTCGGTTACACCCGACTCGGGCAATTGCTGAAAGTGGAACTGCCGCTGTCACTTCCGGTTCTCACCGCGGGACTACGGGTGGTCGCGGTCACCAACATCTCGATGGTCGCGGTCGGCTCGGTGATCGGGATCGGCGGTCTGGGAACCTGGTTCACCGAGGGGTATCAGGCTGACAAGAGCGATCAGATCGTGGCGGGCATCATCGCCATCTTCGTGCTGGCGGTGATCGTCGATGTGCTGATCCTGGTGGCCGGTCGGCTCCTCACGCCGTGGAGCAGAACTGGGCGCAGGGCCGGCCGGGTCAAGGCGGCGGCATGAACTTCCTGCAGCAGGCGTTGACCTACATTTTCACCGCCGAGAACTGGTCCGGCCGGGCCGGACTGGGCGCCCGGATCATCGAGCACCTGCAGTACACCGGGGTGGCGGTCGCGGTGTCCGCGCTCATCGCCGTCCCGATCGGCCTGCTCATCGGCCACACCCACCGCGGCTCGTTCCTGGTGGTCACCGCCGTCAACGCGCTGCGTGCCCTGCCCACACTCGGTGTGCTGCTGCTGGCGGTGCTGCTGTGGGGTCTGGGACTGCTGCCCCCCACCGTGGCCCTGACTCTGCTGGGCGTCCCGCCACTGCTGGCCGGCACCTACGCCGGTATCGCCAACGTCGACCCCAAAGTCGTCGACGCCGCCCGTTCGATGGGCATGACCGAGTGGCGGGTGCTGACCCGGGTGGAGGTCCCCAACGCGCTGCCCTTGATTCTCGGTGGCCTGCGCACCGCCACCCTGCAGATCGTGGCGACCGCGACGATCGCCGCCTACGCCAGCCTCGGCGGACTGGGCCGCTACCTCATCGACGGCATCAAGGTCCGGCAGTTCTATCTCGCCTTGGTGGGCGCGCTGCTGGTCACCGTCCTGGCTCTGCTGCTCGACGGCCTGCTGGCTGCGGCGGTGTGGGCTTCGGTACCCGGGACCGGGCGGCTGCGACGCCGACTGCCCCAGCCCCTGCTCGACGACGAGGTGCTTGTTGATGCCCGTCCTGCCGGTCGGGCACCGGACTACAGCAGTCGCGACGCGTCCCTTACGGTAGAAGGGTGGTGACTGCAGCCGATGGTGCCGGCGGGCGGACGTGGCCGGCCATGTTGACCTGGCGCTCGCACGACGCCTCCCGGATCGAGTCCGCGCGGGTTGCCCTGTCGGGCAACCGGATCAAGGCCCACGGTCGGATCGTCGCCGCCGCGTGCGGCGCCCACCCCGCGTTCAGCGCGTCCTATGACCTGGTGACCGATGACAGCGGCGCGACCAAGCGGTTGTCGCTCGACGTCAGCCTCGCCGAGCGGGAACGGCAACTGTCGATCGCCCGCGACGAGGAGAACATGTGGCTCATCACCGACCACGAGGGTGAGTCACGGGCCGCCTACGGCGGTGCACTCGACGTCGACATGGTGCTCAGCCCGTTCTTCAACGCACTGCCGATCCGGCGGACCGGCCTGTACCGAACGGCCGAGACGGTGACGCTGCCGGTCGTCTACGTGTACCTGCCCGATCTGACCGTCAAGGCCGCGGAGATCAGCTACACCAGCGCCGGAAGCGGGGCGGGCATCAAGCTGCGTTCGCCGGTGGCCGAGACCACCATTCTCGTCGACGACGAGGGGTTCATCATCGACTATCCGGGCCTGGCAGAGCGGATCTGATCACCCCGCCGGCCCGCCCGGCCTTGGCGAGTTCCTCGCGCCAGTTCTCCCCGCCGACCGACACCGTGACGATGTCCGGCCGCGGGAAACTCTCGAACCGCACCCGCGCCGCGTGACCGGCCTCGACCAGTTCGGCCACCGAGTCCTTCTCCGCCAGCGACCGGCGGGCGTTGGCCAGCAATTCCAGCGAATGGTCGAGTGCGGGCAGGAGTTCACCGGCGTTGGCCTCGCACATCGCGCGGACCAGATCGGGGGCGGTCCCGGCCACCCGCGTGCCGTCCCGGAACGACCCGGCCGCCAGGGAGAAGGCCAGCGGCACCTCGCCGGCGGTGGCAGCCAGCGCCTCGGCCAGCAGGTGCGGCAGATGGGAGATGCTGGCAGCCGCGGCATCGTGCTCGTCGGACTTGGCCGGCACCACCACCCCGCCGCAGTCCAGCGCCAGGTGCATCACCTGAGACCAGATGGTGGCATCGACGTGTTCATCCACGCTGACCACCCACGGCGCCCCGCGGAACAATCCGGCGTTGCCCGCGGGCCAGCCGGAATAGGCGGTGCCTGCCATCGGGTGCCCGCCCACGTAACGGTCCAGCAGCCCGGCCGATCGGACCTCCCGCAGCACCGGCCCCTTGACGCTGATGACATCGGTGAGCGGACACTCGGCGGACTCCTCTTTGAGGTGGCCCAGCAACTGGGCGACCGCAGGCATCGGCACGGCCAGCACGATCAGCGCCCGTCGCGCGGCGGCCCAGGACAGCGCCTCGCCGAGTTGGGTGGTCACCGGGAAGCCGTCGGCGCGGGCCGCGTCGGCACTTTCGAAGGACCGGTTGTATCCGAACGCCTCACGTCCGGAGTCGACCGCGGCGCGCAACACCGACCCGCCGATCAGACCCAGACCGAGTACGCATACCGGTGTCTTCGTCACGCCTTCCAGGTTGGCACATCAACCGGTTCGACCGCCCGCGGACAGCGGCCGCGCGCCGAGCGCGCTGGTCAACCCGCCTGCCCAGCGACTAGCGTATGCGGCCATGGCGGCACAACGAGCGGAGCGGGGGCAAGGATCGGGGGGCCCGGGTTCGGGTCCCTCCGACAACCCCTACGGCTTCGCGGTGGCCGTCGTCCGGGAGGGTGCCACCTGGCGCTGTTCGCCGATGACTTCCAAGGCGCTGGTCAGCCTCAACGCCGCCGAAACCGAGTTGCGCGAACTACGAAGTGCCGGTGCGGTGTTCGGGCTGCTCGACGTCGACGACGAGTTCTTCCTCATCGTGCGCCCGGCCCCGTCGGGCACCAGGCTGCTGCTCTCGGACGCCACCGCAGCCCTGGACTACGACATCGCCGCCGAGGCGCTGGAGAAACTCGACGCAGACATCGCCAGCGAGGACCTCGAAGACAGCGACCCGTTCGAGGAGGGTGACCTCGGGCTGCTGGCCGACGTCGGACTGCCCGACGCGGTGCTCAGCGTGATCCTGTCCGAGACAGATCTCTACGCCGACGAGCAGATCGGCCGCATCGCCCGCGAGATGGGCTTCGCCGACGAGTTGTCGGCTGTGCTCGACCGCCTCGAGCGGTGAGTTACCGCGCCGGCGACGACGAAGTACTGATCCGCGCCGCGATCGCCGCCGCCGGGCGGGCCGGCCCGGACGACGTCCCCATCGGCGCGGTGGTGTTCGACGCCGACGGCATCGAGTTGGCCCGGGCGGCCAATGCCCGCGAGGCGCTGGGCGATCCCACCGCGCACGCCGAGATACTGGCGTTGCGTGCCGCGGCCCGGGTGCACGGCGACGGCTGGCGGCTGGAGGGCGCCACGCTCGCGGTGACCGTCGAGCCCTGCACCATGTGCGCGGGCGCGCTGGTGATGGCCCGCATCGGACGGCTGGTGTTCGGCGCGTGGGAACCCAAGACCGGCGCGGTCGGCTCGCTGTGGGATGCGGTGCGCGACCGCCGCCTCACCCACCGGCCCCAGGTCCGTGGTGGCGTGCTGGCCGAGGAATGCGCCGCCCTGCTGGAGGATTTCTTCTCCGCGCACCGTGATTTGGGCTAGCCCCACGCCGGACCGTAAGCTTTGCGGCGGTGGCGTGTCCGAGCGGCCTAAGGAGCACGC
>CAZRFC010000285.1:0-344 GCA_964598975.1 uncultured Mycobacterium sp.
TGTAGAACCACTGCGGGAACTGGAGCCAGGTCTTGACGCGCTGAACCAGTTGCTTACCGGCTGTGGCCCAACGCTTCTCGATCAGTTCCTTGGTCAGCGGTGCTGGTGCGGTGCCAGCGGTGTCGGTGCGTGCGATCGCGACGTGGCCACGTTGCGCGGACCAGTCATTGTACACCTCGCGGATCACCAACTGGGCGTTGGCCTTGGGCGCGAACCGGCGCACCAGGGACTCGCGCTTGCCGGCATCGGTGGCGCCGTGAATGACCTCGATCACCGGCGGCCGGCCGGCCCGCGCCTGCCACAGCTGCAGCCAGGCCTGGTCGCTCACCAGCGACTCGTAGACG
>CAZRFC010000285.1:354-5748 GCA_964598975.1 uncultured Mycobacterium sp.
GCGAGCCTGCGGTCATCGAAGGCGGTCTCGCTGTCGGGGACGTTCGCGTCGGTGTACTCCCCGCCCAGAAGTTGGAAGCTCAGGTCGGTGGTGGTGCCGCGGGTTCCGGTGACGACGTACTCGTTTCCGGCCTGCACACGGGTGCCGAAGTAGAGGGTGTCCGGGTTGTCCAGGCCCATCTTGGTGAACGGTCCGGTGCCGGACTGGAGGAACGGGTGGTCGCGGTCGTAGTCGAAGGCGATATGAGTGCATGCGGCGATTCCGCCGGCCAGGTACTGCAGGCCTTCCAGCAGATCGGCATCGGTCTCGATGTGGGGTGCTTCGCGGACCAGTTTCTCGGCCTCGGCGATGGCGTCGATCAGGGGCTGTGCGTACATCGTGGGTGGGCCTCCCGACCGTTAGCTGACCCTGAATCTAGAACGTGTTCTAGTGGCGAGTCAACCAGCGACGCACGGCCGCAGTGGCTTCAGTTCACGCTGGCCAGAGCGAACGGCAGCACCTCGTCGGCGCCGGCGCGCCGCAATAGCCTGGCAGCCATCGTCAGCGTCCATCCGGTGTCGGTCAGGTCATCGATCAGCAGGACCGGTCCATGAACGGCGCCGAGATCCGGAGACTCCCAGGCCTCGTTGAGGGCCGATACCCGGTAGGCGGAGTTGGCCGCCGTCACCGGCCTTCGGCTTGGGCGGTAGCGCAACGTTCCCAGATTGGTCAGGCGTCCCAACTCGGCGAGGCCGTCGGCCACCGAACCGATGAGGATCGGGTGGGTGTCTGAGTCCAGGCCCATCACGGCGACCGGCCGGGTCTCCCACGGCCAGGCCGCGAGCACCGCGACGGCGGCCCGGAGAACGTCCGACGGGACGGGCCCGTCCGGCGCGTCGAGTAGGCGCCGAAGCCGCGCTCCCCAACCGAGGTCGGTGAGGCGTCCGATGACCCGTCCGGTGGACGGACCGTCGGTGATTCGTCCACTCAGGTCGACTCCGAGTTTCGCCATACCCGAGGGCCATTGCCGACGTGGAGCGACTTCGACCCCCGGACGCTGCAACCGCTGTTGGGCAGCTTCAATCGCCGACGATTCGACCTTCACGTCGTCGCTGTTGCCGGAGCAGTTGTCACAGCGCCCGCAGGTGGCACCGTCAGCGAGTTCGGGGTCGTCCAACTGGGCACGCAGGAAAGCCATCCGGCATTCCTCGGTGGTCTGGTAGTCCAGCATCGCCTGTTGTTCCCGGCGACGGGCCTCGTCGAGTTTGCGGTAGCGGTCCTCGTCGTAGACCCACGGCCGGCCGGTCCCGATCCAGCCGCCCTTCACCCGCCGGACAGCCCCGTCGACATCGAGGACTTTGAGAACCATTTCCAGCCGGGATCGGCCCAGATCAACGAGTGGCTCCAGTGCTGCGGTGGATTGCGCGCGGTCCGGTTCCAGAGCGTCGATCACCCTGCGCACCATGGTTTCCGACGGGAACGCGACCGAGGCGAAATAGCTCCAGATGTCCCTGTCCTGCGGGCTCGGCAGCAGGATCACCCGGGCACGGTCGGTGGCGCGGCCGGCACGGCCGACCTGCTGGTAGTAAGCGATCGGCGAGGGCGGAGCGCCGAGGTGGATCACGAAGCCGAGGTCGGGCTTGTCGAAACCCATGCCCAGCGCCGACGTCGCGACGAGCGCCTTGACCCGGTTGCCGAGCAGGTCGGCCTCGAGTTGCTCGCGCTCGGCCGGATCGGTGGCACCGGTGTAGGCCGCAACGTCGTGGCCTAGGTCTTTGAGCAGGGTGGCCAGGTCACGGGCTCCGGCGACGGTCAGCGTGTAGATGATGCCCGACCCGGTCAGCGAATCGAGTTGCGCGGCAATCCAGGCGACCCGCTCGGCGGCGCCGGCGATCTGCACGACCGACAGGTGCAACGACTCGCGGTCCAGACCGCCGCGCAAGACAAGCGTGTCGGCTCCGCCGCTCAGGCCCGTCGTGTCGGCTCCGCCGACGCCAAGTTGCGCGGCGACGTCATGGACAACCCGGTCGTTGGCCGTCGCCGTCGTCGCCAGGACGGGCGTGTCGGCACCCAACTCGGTCACCAGGGTTCGGATCCGCCGATAGTCCGGCCGGAAGTCGTGACCCCAGTCCGAGACGCAGTGGGCCTCGTCCACCACCACCAGGCCGGCATCGGCGGCGAGGGCCGGCAGCACATTGTCGCGAAACTCCGGATTGTTCAGCCGTTCCGGGCTGACCAACAGCACATCGACGTCGCCGACTGCGACGCGGCGGTGGATGTCCTCCCACTCCGTGACGTTGCCCGAGTTGATGGTGGCTGCTCGCACCCCAGCCCGTTCAGCGGCGGCGACCTGGTTTCGCATCAGCGCCAGCAGGGGCGACACGATCACGGTGGCGCCGCGGCCCTGCTCGCGCAGCAGTTTGGCGGCGATGAAGTACACCGCGGATTTCCCCCATCCCGTGCGCTGGACGACCAGTGCCCGGCGGCGCTGGACGACGAGCGCCTCGATCGCCGTCCACTGGTCGTCGCGGAGCAACGCCGCGGGTCCGGCCAGTTGTTCCAGGATCGCCTGAGCGCGGTCCCGGGTTGCCGTCGGCGTGCTTGCGGTCATCGGCCCATCGTGCACCCGACCGCCGACAGGACTAACCGGAGGGCTGCTGCTGCTCGCGCGCGGTCTGCTCCCGTTGGATCTCGAGGGCGATGTCGATCAGCTGATCCTCCTGGCCACCGATCAGCTTGCGCTGTCCGGCACGGTGCAGCAGTTGGTGGGCTGGCACCCCGTAGCGCTCGCTCTGCCGCACGGCGTGCTTGAGGAAGCTGGAGTAAACCCCGGAGTAGCCCATAATCAGCGCGTTTCGATCCAGCAGACACTCAGCCGGCATGGCTTTTGACACCACATCCTCGGCGGCATCGGCGATGTCGAAGAAGTCGATACCGGTCTTCACACCGATCTTGTCGAACACCCCGATCAGCGCCTCCACCGGCGCGTTACCCGCCCCAGCCCCGAACCGCCGCACACTGCCGTCGATCTGCTTGGCCCCCGCACGCACCCCTTCCACGGAGTTGGCGACCCCCAGACCGAGGTTCTCGTGGCCGTGAAAACCAACCTGGGCGTCCTCACCCAATTCGGCCACCAGAGCCGACACCCGGTCGGCGACATCGCTGAGGACCAGTGCCCCGGCGGAGTCGACGACGTAGACGCACTGACAGCCGGCGTCGGCCATGATGCGGGCCTGCTTGGCCAGTTTCTCCGGCGGGATGGTGTGCGACATCATCAGGAAGCCGACCGTCTCCAGACCGAGTTCACGGGCCAGTCCGAAATGCTGGACGGAGACGTCGGCCTCGGTGCAGTGGGTGGCGATCCGGCAGATCGACCCGCCGTTGTTCTGCGCCTCGCGGATGTCGTCCTTGGTGCCGACCCCGGGCAGCATCAGGAAGGCGATCTTTGCGTCCTTGGCGGTTTCGGCGGCGAGCTTGATCAGTTCCTGCTCAGGGGTTTTCGAGAAGCCGTAGTTGAAGCTGGATCCCCCCAGTCCGTCACCGTGGGTGACTTCGATGACCGGGACGCCGGCGGCATCGAGTGCCGCCACGATGGCGTGGACTTCCTCCTTGGTGAACTGGTGTCGCTTGTGGTGCGAACCGTCGCGCAGCGAGGTGTCGGTGATCCGGACGTCCCAGATGTGATCGCTCATCGTGCCCCTCCCGAGGTCGTGACAGCCTGCTTGGCGATCTCCTCGCCGACCTTGGTTGCCGCGGCGGTCATGATGTCTAGGTTGCCCGCATAGGGCGGCAGATAGTCACCGGCGCCTTCGACTTCGATGAAGGTGGTCACCACATGCCGGCCGCCGTTGACCACCGAGGGCTCATCGAACTGCGGTTCGTTGAGCAGTCGGTAGCCGGGCACGTAGGTCTGCACCTCAGCCACCACGTCGCGGATGGATCGAGTGACGGCGGCGTGATCCGCGTCGGGGGGGATCTCACAGAAGATGGTATCGCGCATGATCATCGGCGGATCAGCCGGGTTGAGGATGATGATGGCCTTGCCCCGCTTGGCGCCACCGATTGTCTCGACGCCCGTGCTGGTGGTCTTGGTGAACTCGTCGATGTTGGCCCGGGTTCCCGGACCGGCCGACACCGAAGCCACCGATGCCACGATCTCGGCGTAGGGCACACCTTCGGCGAGTGCTCGGTTGACCGCGTACACGATGGGGATGGTGGCCTGACCACCGCAGGTCACCATGTTGACGTTCGGAGCGTCGAGGTAATCGCGGAGGTTCGCCGGCGGCACCACCCCCGGACCGACCGCCGCGGGCGTCAGGTCGATGGCGGTGATACCGGCCTCGGCATAGCGCGGCGCGGCCGCTTTGTGAACGTATGCGGACGTGGCCTCGAAAACCATGTCGGGAATCTCCGACCGGGACAGCAGCCAGTCGATGCCCTTATGACTGGTTTCCAGACCGAGCTTGCGCGCCCGCGCCAAACCTTCACTGGCAGGGTCGATTCCGATCATCCAGCGCGGCTCGAGCCAATCGGAGCGCAGCAGTTTGTACAGCAGATCGGTGCTGATGTTGCCCGAGCCGACGATCGCAACGGATTTCTTGCCCATGATTGTCTCCTACCCGGGCCTAGTCGAAGGACAACCGGACCGAACCCAGTCCGGCGAAGTCGGCGACGAAGGCGTCGCCCGGGCGAGCGTCGATGGCCCGAGTGCACGATCCGGGCAGCACGATGTCGCCCGCCTTCAGTCGCACCCCGAAGCTGTCGACCTTGCGGGCCAGCCAGGCAACCGCAGTTACCGGATTGCCGAGCACCGCGTCGCTGCGGCCCTCGGCCACCACCTCTCCGTTACGGGTCAGCACCGCGTCGATGGCCTTGATGTCGATGTCTTTCGGCGACACCCGTTGCGGCCCGAGGACCCAGCCCGCCGAGGATGCGTTGTCGGCGATGGTGTCGCACAGCGCGATCTTCCAGTCCTTGATCCGGGTGTCGATCAACTCGATCGCTGGCGCGAAGGCGGCCGTCGCAGCCAACACGTCGTCCTCGGTACATCCGGCGCCGGGCAGGTCGTCGGCCAGAATGAAGGCGACTTCGACCTCCACCCGCGGGAAGAGGTAGTTCGCCGCCGGGACCGGGACGTCCTCGAAGACCTCCATATCGGCGAGCAGGTGTCCGTAGTCGGGTTCGTCGACCCCCATCATCTCCTGCATGGCCTTCGAGGAGAGCCCGACCTTGTGTCCGGCGACGGTGGCCCCTTCGGCGATCCGCTGCCGGATGTTGATCAGCTGGATCTCGTAGGCGTCGACCACGTCGATGTCGGGGTGGGCGGCGGTCAGCGGCGACATCGGCACCCGGGTCCGTTCGGCCTCGGCCAGTTCTGCGGCGAGTTCGGCACGGGTGGCGCTGCTCAGCATTCCC
>CAZRFC010000286.1:0-5733 GCA_964598975.1 uncultured Mycobacterium sp.
GCAGTGTGAACGAGAGGTCCTTGATCAACAGCCGGCCATCGAAGCCCTTGTCGAGGTGCTCGACCTCGACGACGACGTTGCCCAGACGCGGGCCGACGGGGATCTGGATCTCTTCGAAATCGAGCTTGCGGGTCTTCTCGGCCTCGGCTGCCATCTCCTCGTAACGCTGCAGACGGGCCTTGTTCTTGGCCTGGCGGGCCTTGGCCCCCGAGCGAACCCAGGCGAGTTCTTCTTTGAGCCTCTTCTGCAGCTTCTGGTCCTTCTTGCCGGCCACCTCGAGGCGCTCGGCCTTCTTCTCCAGGTAGGTGGAGTAGTTGCCCTCGTAGGGGTAGGCGCGGCCGCGGTCAAGTTCGAGGATCCACTCGGCGACGTTGTCGAGGAAGTAACGGTCGTGGGTGACGGCGAGGATGGCGCCCTTGTATTCGGCGAGATGCTGCTCGAGCCACTGCACGCTTTCGGCGTCGAGGTGGTTGGTCGGTTCGTCGAGCAGCAGCAGGTCGGGCTTGCTCAGCAGGAGCTTGCACAGTGCGACCCGGCGACGCTCACCGCCGGAGAGGTGGGTGACCGGCTCGTCCGGTGGCGGGCAGCGCAGTGCGTCCATGGCCTGCTCGAGTTGGGAGTCCAGGTCCCAGGCGTCGGCGTGGTCGAGTTCCTCCTGCAGCCGGCCCATCTCCTCCATGAGTTCGTCGGAGTAGTCGGTGGCCATCAGTTCGGCGACCTCGTTGAAGCGGTCGAGCTTGACCTTGATGTCCCCTAGGCCCTCTTCGACGTTGCCGCGGACGGTCTTCTCCTCGTTCAGCGGCGGCTCCTGCAGGAGGATCCCTACCGTCGCGCCGGGAGCGAGGAACGCGTCGCCGTTGTTTGGCTGGTCAAGGCCGGCCATGATGCGCAACACGCTGGACTTGCCGGCGCCGTTGGGTCCGACGACACCGATCTTGGCTCCCGGCAGGAAGCTCAGTGTCACGTCGTCGAGGATGACCTTGTCGCCATGGGCCTTACGGACTTTGCGCATGGTGTAAATGAATTCCGCCACGGGGCCATCCTAGGTGCGGCGTTGAGGAAGTCCTGCCGGCCATCCCCGACCCACCGTTCCCCGTCGTTTGGTCTTGGGGAGTCGCGCCGGGTCAAGACCCGGCTTCGTCCACCGACTCGTCGGCGTCCTCGGGATCGTTCGTGTGGGCGTCTACATCGTCCTCGCGTCCATCTCCGTGGGACCGCTGTGGCGGCTGCTCGATGCGAATGATCACCTTCGACAGATCCGGGCCGACGGCGTTGGCCCGCATCTCCAGCGAGGACCGCTTGATGCCGTCCTTGTCCTCGTATTCGCTGGTGTGCACGACACCCGTCGCGATGACGGGCGCGCCCCGGTAGAGGCCCGCACCAACACCGGTGACGAGCCGGCCCCAGCAGTTGACGGTGATGTAGAGGGTGTTGCCCGGCTCCCAGGTGCCCTCGGTGGTGCGGCGCCGGGAGTTGCAGGCCATCCGGAAGCTGATCACCTCCTGGTCGCCCACCACGCGGCGGCGGAGGTCGGTGATGATCCGGCCGACGGCTGTCATCGGTGTCTCGAACATGTTCTTTCCCTTCATCGGTGGGGTGTTTCGGCTGCCTTCAGTAGGCGCGATGACACCGACACAACCGCTGTCCGGAGGGCTCCCGGGCGGTACGGCTGTGGATGAACGAGGGACTGTGGACGGTTCAGCGGTTCGCGCCGCCGCGGCGGGCCAGTTCGGCCAGCATCGCGTTGTAGGCGGCGAGTTCGGCGTCGTGGTCACGCTCCGCGGCCCGGTCCAGCCGGGTGGCCGTCCGCCGGTCGCTGCGCTGCCATTGGATCAGCAGGGCCATCATCACCACCACGAGCGGCACCTCACCGGCCGCCCAGGCGATGGAGCCGCCTAGATGCTGATCTCCGAGAAGATCTGTCTGCCAGGGCAATTGGAGCGAACGGTAGAACTGTTCACCCAGCAACTTGGGCATACCCATCAGCACCACCCCGAAGAAAGCATGCAGCGGTATCGAGGTGAACACCATCCCGATCTTGGCCAGTTGCGGCACCACCCGCGGAGTGGGATCGATACCGATGACGACCCAATAGAACAGGTATCCGCTCATCAGGAAGTGCAGGTTCATCAGGACGTGGGCAGCGTGGTTGCTCACCGCTGCGTCGAAAATCCCTCCGAAGTACAGCCCGTAGAAACCGGCGACGAACATCACGGTCGCGACCACCGGATGGGTGAAGAACTGCGACCAACGACTGTGCAGACCAGCCAGCAGCCACTCCCGCGGTCCGGGTGGATTGCCCTTGCCAGCGGCAGGCAGCGCACGCAGTGCCAGCGTGGTGGGCGCACCAAGCACCAGCAGGATCGGAATCAGCATCGACAGCAGCATGTGGCCCGCCATGTGCATGCTGAACATGGCTGGCATGTAACGCCCGAGTCCCGACGAGGTGGTGAAGAGCAACAGGCCGCAACCCAGCAGCCACGCGATGGTCCGGCCCACCGGCCAGTCGTCACCGCGGCGCCGCAGTCGCACCACGCCGGCAATGTATACCGCGGCCAAGATTATTGCGGCAGTGCCGAAGAGCAGATCGAACCGCCAGTCCAGCATGATGCGTGCCGGGGTCGGCGGTCCGGCGAAGTCATAGCCCAGCGCCACTTCGGCGGGTGACGGGTTGCGCACCGCCGGCGGCGGCGGAGGAGTCCGGCCCAGCCCGACAGCGATGCCGAACGTCACGCCGAAGACCAGTGCCTCGGCCGTCGCCAGTCGGATCAGCGGGGCTTTCGCGTCGGGGTCGGACTGCAGCGCGGCGACGGCGGTGCGCCGCTGCCGCCACCCGAACGCCCCCAGGATGGCCAGCGCGACGACCTTGCCGACCACCAGTAACCCATATGAGGTGGCGAAGAGTTCGGACGGCCGTACCCGCACCAGGGTGTTGACGATGCCCGACGCCGTCATCGCGATGAAGCACCAGAAAGCGACTGTTGAGAACCGCCGCGCCGCGAGATCGGTGTAGCCACCGCCGCGCAGGGCGTTGGCCAACAGCGCCAGCAGGCCGCCGGCCCACAACGCGCCCGCGACAAGGTGGATCAGCAGGCTGTTGGTCGCCAGATCGTGTGAACCGCCGGCCGCGGAGTGGCCGGTCAGAGCCAATGGGACCAGCGTTAACACCGAAAGCCCGAACAACACCGGGGTCCAGGACCACCGCAGCACCGTCCGACCCGCGACGGCCAGAACGAACGCCATGACCGCGGTCCAACGCCAAGCCGAAGCGGTCTCGACGAGTCCGGCGACCCGCCAGATCTCGACCGGATTCGGGTGCTCCTTCAGTGGTGTGCCTGACACGTCCGAGACGGTCAACGCAACCAGTGCGGTCGCGCACAGCGCCCATACCCCCGATGCCAGCGCCGCCATCCGCAACGCGCGGTAGCCGGGGGCGTCGAGGACTCCGTTGTCTTGCGGCGGCACGAAGAACGACGCGAACAGGAAACCGCCGACCGCCACCGCGGCCGCGATCTCGCCGACCGCCCGGACGAACGGAAGTCCCAGCGTCGTCACCGGACCCGGATTCGGCAGTCCGGTGGCGGTCAGCGCGTCTGCGAGGGACAGGGCAGCGAGGAGTCCCGCGGTGGCACCCGCGAGAAGAGCAACGGCGACGAACACCGGCCAGGGACTGCGACGCGCAACGGTCGAAGTCACGCTACGAGGTTACCCCCGCGCGCCGGCGCCCCTACGGCTTGGCTTTGTAGTCGAAGTTGACGGTGTCGCCCTCGGCTTCGGTAACGGTGACGTCATAACCCTGTCGATCGTCCCCGGTGACCGACACACATTCGACCGTGCTGCCGACCTTGGAGGCGACATCATCGACGCACTCGACGGTCTCGACTGGGGTGCCGTCCGAGGACAGCTTCTGCATCAAGACCTCTTCGACCTGCTGCTTGGGCAGAAGGGTGAACACCGCAAGTTCCAGGCCCAACTTCTCCGGAACAACCTCGGCCACTTCGGCGATCCGCTTCGTGGCGGTGCCGTCCTGGGTGGTCTCGCATTTCGTCGACGCGCCGACGACGCCGTCGAGTCCGGTGTCGCACTTGGCCGACGGGACGGCCGACAGACCCGCGACCGCCTTCTCGACCTGCTCCTTGGTCATGGCGGGGGCGATGTCGAAACTGACGGTGTCACCATCGACCTTGGTGGCGGTGAACACCGCTTCGACGCTGTTGGTGTCGCTGAAGGAGACGTCGCAGCGGGCGGTCTTCCCGACCTCACCGACGAGTTCGTCCTTGCAGGTGACCGACTTCGCCGTCATCCCGGCGTTGCTCAGCCTGTCGTTCAGGTCCTTCTGCAGGTCCTCGGCGCTCACCGAAGCCTTCTTGGACACGTTGGTCTCGACCTTTGCCGAACACCCCGACAGCAGCAGTCCTGCCGCGGCGACCGCACCACAACAAGCAACGATTCCGTTCTTCACCGCAAAGTCCTTCCGCCGGGCTAATGACGGCACGGACAATATCAGGGGGAACGCAGCAGAGCCTCGCGTGCGTAGAACTGCTCCCTGATCAGCTGGTGAATGTGCTCCATGTCCTCGACGATGACGCGCAGTTCGTCCAGGAAGGCCTGCCGGCGCTCGCGCAGGTCGTCCGATGGTTCGAGGAGCTTCTGGTCGGCGGCCACCTGCCGTGCGGTGGTGAACAACAGGGCCGACACGGATTCGCTGCCCACCGTCCCCATTGCCGCGTACTGGGCACCGACACCGAGGGCTCGGGTGTTGAGGTCCTTGTCGTCGATGTCGGCAGGAGCGCTGCACAACACGTCAGCCACGATTTCGTAGGCCTCGAAGAACGGCCGCAGCATGGCGTTGGCCATCAACGGATGTTTGGCCCGCAACAGGTCATTGACGGCTTCCGGCCCGGCGGCCAACTGCGTCTCCCAATCGTGGTTCCAGTTCAATTCCTCGGCGATGTTCTTGCGGAAGGTCGCCGAGTCGGCGAAGTAGAAGTCGAACTTCAGCAGCGTCCGCAACCGCATCGCCTGCGCCCAGAAGGCATCGACCCGCTCCCCCTCCGGCGCCCGACCGGCATGCACGAGCGCGAGTTCGACGATCGAGGTTTCCAGGAAGGCGTGGATCAGCGAATTTCGATAGAAGGCGGCCTCATGCTGATGCTGCGGCTCGATCCACCACACCGGCTCATGGCCGCCGTCGACCCGGGTAACCGGGTTGCCGTTGGACAACGCGTCCAGCGCCGCACGCACACCCTCCGGGGACCGTAACCGCAACGCGCTGTTGCTCATCGGCGTGTTCTTGCGCTGCAGATAATCCAATGAGTCCTGAAGCGTGTGGTGCAACTGACGCAACGTCAGCGCCCGGCCTCGGGTGGTGGCGAGCAGGACCGCCGACACCAGACTGCTGGCGTTGATCGGAGTCGCCCGCAGAATCCGCCAGGCCACCTCGATTGCCATCTTCTGCATGGCAAGGCGTTTGGCGGCCGGATCCTCGGCGATCGGTCCGCCCGGCTCACCCAGGTACTGCCTCATCGAGACCGCCTCGGGGAATCGGACGTAGATCTTGCCGTAGTTGCGTTCGCCCTGGGCTTTGATGAAATTGAACAACCACTCTGCGCCCTCGGGCACCTTCTCGCCGCCCTTGGCGTAGGCGGCGTACTCAGTGGTCTCGTGCAACTGGTCGAAGCTGATCGACGTCGGCTGCAGCAAGATGTCCTCGCTGCGCCCGTCGAGGTACGC
>CAZRFC010000287.1:0-5727 GCA_964598975.1 uncultured Mycobacterium sp.
TGCCCTGTCCACTGCTCCTAGCGCATCCTGCCCCGGGCCCTCCTTGTGTTCAACTTCTATCGCAACCAGTTGATGGGCGCGCGTATGCAAGCTGACGGAATCAACGTGATTGCCAACGTCCGCCTGAACGGGCGCGAGTCAGTTCCCTACGCCCTCGCGGGAATTCCCTCTAGCTCAACTCTCGCGCTGGGACTGCACGGCTGCACGAAGCTGCGAGAGAACCGCTCCCACTTGGTCGAAGAGATCCGAATGATCTGCGATTTCTGCGAGCCAGTGAACCTTGTTGTCTACGGCAGCGCTGCCTATGGCGTACTCGACTACCCGCAGGAACTAGGCATTCCGGTGCATGTGTTTGCCCCGGACAGCTTCCGGCGATCCGAATCCAGGGGAGCGTCATGAGCAAACCTCGAAGCCGCCTGATCGGCAAGGCCGATCACGAGTTTCCCACGATCAAGGGCTTCACCACAGCCCTGCACTTTGGAAAGCAGGCCAAACACCTATCCGGGCATCCCAACCATGATGCAACGAAATCTACGATCACCGTGTCGATCACGGAGTTGCAGCACCTCGTTGAACTCAGCGCCGGCACAGGAAAGTGGTACCCGTCCAACCGAGAAGCTGTCGACTTTGGAGTCGTCATCGGCATTTATCGGGATGCAAAAACCGGTCACGGCAGGCGCACCACCCGCGGCACCATTCACTACTCCAAGACGGGTGCCCATGTCGTTCCAGCCGAGCCTGCTAAGGAGAATCCGCGGTGACTTACTTTCATCCAGAGGAAGAGTTTCAGTTTGGCGTTCTCTGCAAATATGACGACGAACACCCCGGCACGAGGTATCTGATCGAGTTCCCGAATGGGGAAAGTTACATCTGCCGCTACTTCACCTCATACGAGAGCGAGAACGGTGGCGACCTGGACATTGAGATGGACGACCCGCGCTATGACGAGTTCTATCAAATCGCGATGGATATCGTTGAGACGATTCAGACCGGTGGCCGGCGCTACCACGACGGGTTGACGTTGGACTACCGCGACTGGCCGGTTCTGATCAAGGACGTGGACAAAGGGGTTGTGGTCTACCCCGGGCCCACGAATTGACTTGCCTGCTTGTTCCGAGCGTGAGCGCGGTCCAGCAACCCTCGAAATAGACGTTCTGGCCACTCATCGTTTATTCATCGAAAATGACCGGGAAACGACCGAAATCGTCAAGCCTTATCGGGTTCTCATTGAGCCGAAAAAGGTTGTGGCACCGCGGATACTGGGAATTCTGGTGATAAGACCGGAACCCTCGTCCGCCAATCCGTTGGTCGCGGGTTCGAGCCCCGCCCGCCCTACCAGTTCCTGGTCCTACCAGTGCCTCTGTGGTCGAGGACAACGAAGCCTCGCGCCATCGTCTTCTCACCAGCCCAGCGCGATGCCGTCCAAGCGGCTGTCCACTCCGGTCTCCAGGCACGGCCCAATACCGTCGTCTCCGCGATGGATCCGCACCATCTGCATTGCGCCTTTGAAGTCGTAGGGGTCCCCAATACGGTGGCCACGGGCTACCAGGTCGTAACCGACCTGCTGGGGGATACCGGGGTCGAGTTGGACCTCGCCGGTGGTCATCACGACCCGGAATCGCGGTGCGTCGACCGCCTGTTGGGTATTCATGCCCAGATCAAATGCGTCGACCAGCGCTTGGACCTGGCCCTGGGGATGGTTATTCAGCCCGATGCAGCCCAGGACGTACTCCGGAGCGCCGTCGCGCAGCACCATGCCCGGCAGAATGGTGTGCCGGGGTCGGTGGCCGGGCGTCAACGCATTGGGGTGCCCGGCCAGGGTGGCGAATTGGCTCGCTCGGTTGTTCAGGATCACTCCGGTGTCACCGGCGAGCAATCCGGAACCGAACACCCCGCAGATGCTCATCATCAGCGACACCGCATTGCCCTCGCTGTCGACGGCGCAGAGGTATGTGGTGTCGCTGGAGTTGCCGCCGTCCAGGTGAACGGGAGCAGTGGCGGTTTCGGTGATTCGGGCGCGCAACGCATCCAGACCGCCGTCGGACAGCATCTGCTGGGTCTTCTCCAGCGTTTCCGGTGCTCCGGGATCGCCGATTTCGTTGATCGCGAACTCGAATCCGATTCGCAGAGCCTCGATCTGGTGGTGCAGTCTTTGCGACTCCGCCATGGCTGCCAAGTCGTAGTCCCGAAGCAGACCGAGGGCGATCAGTGCGACGGCGCTCTGCGAATTGGGTGGCAGCCCCAGCACACTGCGGCCGCGGTAGTCCACGGCGAGCGGATCAACCCATAGCGATTCCTGCGCGCTGATGTCATCGAGGGTGGTGGGCACGCCACCCGCGGTGAGGGTGTCCGAGATCGCCTGGGCGACTGGTCCGGTGTAGAACCCGTCTCGGCCTTCGGCGGCGATGTGCTCCAGGGTGTTGGCCAGCGCGGGGAACCGGATCAGCTGCCCCGGCGCCGGTGGGCGCCCCCCGGGGAGCAGCAGGTCACACAATTCCGGCACCAGGTACTGCGGCAGGGTTGGTGCGACGGCCGCCCAGAAGCCGGCGATGGACTCACCGACGGGATAGCCGCCGCGGGCCGCCGCGACGGCGGGCTCCCACAACGTATCCAGCGGCCGAGTGCCGAAACGCTCCAGTAGCCGGCACCATCCGTCCACCGCCCCGGGGATTGTCACCGACCGCGCACCCGTCGTCGGCATCGTCGGCAACCCTGCGACGCTCTCGAGTGAGGCTCCGGACGGAGCCATGCCGCTCCCGTTGAGCCCGAACACCTTCCGATCCCGAGCCGACCAGGCCAGGATCATGGTGTCCCCACCAAGACCGCTCATCATCGGCTCGGCCACGGCCATCATCCCGGCCATGGCCACCGCTGCGTCGAAGGCATTGCCGCCCTCTTCAAGCACCCGCAGGCCGACCCGGGTAACCACCGGTGAACTCGATGAAGCCACGCAATCGCGGGTGATGACCGGCGAACGCCGGTTCAGGAACCCTAGGCCGCTGCTGCTCGCTGAACCCATGTTCAGATCTGCTTGCCTGGTTTGCCGTTGGTGATGAAGACGTCCCGGCGGGGGAGTTGAGCGATCTGATCGGCGGGAAGTCCGAGGTTGGTCGCCAGGACGTCAGCCGGTTGCCCGGCGATCCACTCCGAAAGGTCGATCTTCTGGAAGGTGCCGGCGTTGAGGCCCAACAGAATCCGTCCGGTCTCAGATCCGATGTTCTCGATCGAGTGCCCGTAGCCCTGAGGGATGTAGCCGACGTCACCGGGGTTGAGGACTTCTTCGCGGTACCGACCTTTTGCGCCGAACAAGGTTACCCGGTACTGGCCTCCGAGGACGTACTGCCACTCCGATGCGTTGGGGTGCCAGTGCAGCGTCCGGATAGCTCCGGCGTCGAGTTCGAAGACCAGCCCGGTCATGGTGCGTGAGATCGGGAAGCGTGCGGAGTCCACCAGCCATTCCCGGCCGCCGGGAAACTCCATCGGTTGCTGGGCCAGTAGCGGGAACTTGTGGGTCAACGTGGCGGTGTTGGTGCCACTGACGGGAGGCGCAGCAGGCTCCGGCGGGGTCACCCCCTTGGCGAAGTAGACCTCGCCGGTGGGCAGGCCGCGCAGGGTGTCCTCGCTGACGGCCAGGCTCTTGGCCAACGTTGCCACCGGCACCTGGGCCATCCAGTCGGTGATGCTGAAGGTGCCGAACTCGCTGAAGTGGCCGTTGTCGAAGATCAGGATGAAGTGGCAGGGTTCCTCGCCGAGGGCCTCGAGTTGGTGGCCGTGCCCGCGGGGGAAGTACCAGACATCGCCGGGAACGAAATCGCAGGTTTCCGAGTGCCCGGCAGGGTCGACCAGGGTGGTGCGCACCCGCCCGCTGACCACGAAGGCCCACTCAGCGGCGTCGGCATGCCAGTGCAACTCCCGCATGATTCCCGGTTGCAGCTTCATCGAGACTCCGGCCAAACCCGTCGAGATCGGGAAGTTCGCGACGTTGGCTTCCTTGCCGTAGGAGCCGTCTACTTGCTTGCCCTCGGATTTCTCCAACTCGAACTTGAAGGTAGGCAACTCCGGCTGGGCAAGCAGCGGGTAAGGCACGTTGTTGAAGTAGCTCGTATCGCCGCCCGGGCGGTCTTCGATGATGGGAAACACGGATTCGACTCTAACGATCAGCAAGACTGGGCGACCGCTGAACAGACGAGGCGCCTCAAGCGACTGGGTGAGCGGAACCGGCCTCCTGAAGACCGGATTCATCCATACGACGAACCCCCGACTACCGATATGAATGGCCGGTGTCGCCTCTATCCGGACAGTAGGATCGCCCGGCGTGGGAGTTCTGCACGATTGTCCTGGGGAGGAGTGTTGATGGGCGTGGCTTCACGAGTATCCCCCGGGGGACGCAAGGAACTCGGACGGGTCAACTGGCTCATCGCGCGCAATGCCGCCGGCAAGATTCAGGGTGGCGGGGAAATGCACCCGTTCACCGTGCTCGGTCAGCATCGGTGGCTGTTCCGGGCGTTCTGGCTCTACTCCGGGCAACTTCTCGGTCGGGGCAAGCTCGGCCTGGCGGACAAGGAACTTGTGGTCCTGCGGGTTGCTCACCTGCGTAACTCAAAGTACGAACTGCAACAGCACACCCAGCTGGGGCGAAAACGTGGCGTCGATAATGCGCTGCAGGACAGGATATTCGCGGGTCCAGATGCCGAGGGACTGACCGATCGGCAACGCGTGCTGCTGCGGGCGGTCGACGAATTCGTCACTCAGCGGGATATGAGCGACGGCGCTTTTGCCCAGCTGGCCAAGTACCTCGACCAGCAGCAGATCATCGAATTCTGCTGTCTGGCTGCACATTACGATGGCATTGCTGCGGTCTTGGCGACGCTGCGGGTGCCACTTGACTACCCGGAGGAGCCTTGATGCCGGCGCAAACACCGTCCCCCGTGATGGAAGCGATTCGCGCGCGGGTCGACTCGGCAGTGATCGCCGCCGAGTCGAAGGTCGTTGACTGGCGCCACCACATTCACGCCAATCCGGAACTGTCCAACCGCGAGGCCGCCACCGCGGCGTTCGTCACCGAGCATTTGCGTTCCCTGGGACTCGACGAGGTCCGCACCGGAATCGCCGGTCACGGTGTGGTGGGAGTGCTGCGCGGCGGTCGGCCCGGTGACCGAGTAATGGCGCTGCGGGCCGACATGGACGCCCTGCCCGTTCGCGAGACCTCCGGGGTCGACTTCGCCTCCTCTGTCGTCGACAACGACTATCCCGGCGGCCCCTTCCCGGTCGCGCACGCATGCGGACACGACTGCCATACCGCGATGCTGATGGGTGCTGCCGAGGTGCTCGCCGGCATGCGCGACGATTTGTCCGGGACCGTGCTTTTCGTGTTCCAGCCCGCCGAGGAGGGACCCCCTATCGACGAGGACGGCGGCGCCCGGGCGATGCTCGACGCTGGTGCCCTGGACGATCCCGCCCCGACGATGGTTTTCGGTATGCACGTCGGCCCGATGCCGAAGGGCGTAGTGGCGTACTCGGTCGGCGTGACCTACTCGGCATCGGTGGTCCTCAAGATCAGCATCACCGGCAAGCAGGTTCACGGGTCCACTCCGTGGATGGGAATCGACCCGATGCCGGTCGCCGCAGCCATCATTTCGGCAACCGGTCAGATATACCGGCAGGTACCGGCCACCGACCCGATGACCATCAGCATCGGTCACGTGGAGGACCAGGGCAGGTTCAATA
>CAZRFC010000288.1:0-5694 GCA_964598975.1 uncultured Mycobacterium sp.
CGACCCGCTCAACAGCGAACAGTTCTGCGCCATCGAGAACGAGGCCTACTGGATGGGCCCGCGGCCCGCCGAGCACGGTGCGGCCGACCCGGGCGGGGTGGATCTCTACGTCGGCGGTGTCGAGCACGCGGTGCTGCATCTGCTGTATTCCCGCTTCTGGCACAAGGTGCTCTACGACCTCGGCCACGTCACGTCGCGGGAGCCCTACCGCCGGCTGGTCAACCAGGGCTACATCCAGGCCTTCGCTTACACCGATGCCCGGGGCGCTTACGTGCCCGCCGCCGAGGTGGTCGAGCGCGGAGGGAAGTTCTTCCTGCCCGGCGGCGACGGTTCGGCCGAGACGGAGGTCTTCCAGGAGTTCGGCAAGATCGGCAAGAGCCTGAAGAACTCGATCTCCCCGGACGAGATCTGCGACTCCTACGGCGCCGACACCCTGCGTGTCTACGAGATGTCGATGGGTCCGCTGGAGGCGTCTCGGCCGTGGGCCACCAAGGACGTCGTCGGTGCGCACCGCTTCCTGCAGCGGGTGTGGCGACTCGTCGTCGACGAAGCAACCGGGGAGACAAGGGTTTCCGACGGTGAGCTCGATGACGACACGCTCAGGGTTCTGCACCGGACCATCGCCGGTGTGCGCGACGACTACACGAACCTGCGCAACAACACCGCCGCGGCCAAGCTGATCGAGTACACCAACCACCTCACCAAAGCCGGGGTTACCGCCCGCAGCGCCTTGGAGCCGCTGGTGTTGATGGCCGCCCCGCTGGCACCGCATCTCGCGGAGGAGCTGTGGCGTCGTCTGGGCCACGACGCCTCCCTGGCGCACGGTCCCTTCCCCGAGGCCGACGAGCGGTACCTGATCTCCGACACTGTCGAGTATCCGGTGCAGGTCAACGGCAAAGTCCGCGGCCACATCACCGTCGCCGCCGATGCCGGCAAGGACGCTCTGGAGCAGGCGGCACTGGCCGACGAGAAGGTGGCGGCCTTTTTGGCCGGGGCGACACCCAAGAAGGTGATCGTGGTCCCCGGAAGGATGGTCAACATCGTCATCTGAGCGATTTCGGCGCGCTAGTCACCGCCCCCGACGAAAACCGCGCCGAAATCAGCGGGGGAGGGGCCCCCGCGGCCGGATGATCACCTCATGGATGTGCCCGTCGGGGGGAGTGGCCACCACCTGCGCCACCACCCCGGCGACGGTCGCCGCCGTGAGGAAGCGCGCCGGGTCGTACGCGCCGCCCTCGTAGGCCACCAGATCGCGCTGCATCTCGGTATCCACCCGGCCTGGATGGATGCTGGTGACCCGCAGAAGGGGTTCGTCGGTGCGCAGCGAGTCGGCGAAGGCCCGCAGAGCGAACTTGCTCGAGGAGTACGACGCCAACCCGGGGGAGGCGTTGATGCCGGATCCGGAGTTGATGAACAGCACCTGCCCGCGGGCAGCGCGTAACGCGGGCAGCAGAGCCAGGGTCAGCGCCACCGCACCGGTCACATTGACCTCGAAGGTCGCGCGCCACTGTTCCGGGGTCGACTCGGCCACCCGACCCGGATAGGCGACCCCGGCGTTGTGCACCAGGACGTCCAGTCGAGTGAGAACCTCGGCAGCAGAGTCGAATTCGTCGACATCGGTCAGGTCCAGTGGCCAGGTGCTGGCGCCCAGGCGCTGGGCGACGGCGTCCAGCCGCGGCGACGGACGGCCGGCAAGCAGCAGCGTGTGGGTGGGCGCCAGCGCCTCGGCGATCGCCGCGCCGATTCCGCCGCTCGCCCCGGTGATCAGTGCAGAAGGCATTTCGGGCACGCCGGAAACCCTACCGATCTGCGCAGGGGTGCCCCCACCCCGCACAATGAACCGGTGGCCGTCGACGGCGCCTTCGCCCCCACCCAGCTCGCCGCTCGCGCGGCGTACCTCTTGCGCGGCAATGACCTCGGGGTGATGACGTCGGCCGCGCCGAAGCTCTATCCGCACATGTGGAGTTGGGATGCGGCGTTCGTGGCGATGGGCCTGGCGGCGCTGAGCGTGGAACGGGCGGTCGTCGAACTCGACACCCTGCTGTCGGCCCAGTGGTCCAACGGGATGATCCCGCACATCGTCTTCGCGGAGGGGGTTGACGGCTACTTTCCCGGACCGGACCGGTGGGCCTGCCGGCAGCTGGCGGAGGCTGCTCCGGCCAGTCGGCAGACCTCGGGTATCACCCAGCCACCGGTGCACGCCATCGCCGTGCAACGCATCCTGGACCGCGCCCGCACCCGTGGCCGCTCGACCCGGATGGTGGCCGAGACCTTCGTCGACCGGCGATGGAACGACCTGATGCGCTGGCACCGCTGGCTTGCCGAGGCGCGCGACCCCAGCCAGCACGGCCGGATCACCCTCTATCACGGCTGGGAGTCCGGGATGGACAACTCTCCCCGCTGGGATTCGGCCTACGCCAACGTGATTGCCGGTGCGGTGCCGCCCTATGAGCGGGCGGACAACTGCATCATCACCGATAGCGCCCAGCGCCCCTCAGACGTGGAGTACGACCGGTACCTGTGGCTGCTGGAGGAGATGAAATCGGTCGGCTACGACGACGCGCGCCTGCCCACGGTCATGAGCTTCGCGGTCGAGGACGTTTTCGTCTCGGCGATCTTCTCGGTCTCCTGCGAGGTGCTGGCCACCATCGGCGAGGACTGCAACCGCCCCAACGCCGATGTCCGCGATCTCTACGCGTGGGCGGGGCGGTTTCGCGACGGTGTGATCGACACCGTCGATCAAAGAACGGGAGCAGCAAGGGATTACGACCTCCGGGCCCGGTCGTGGATCAGCACGGAGACGGCTGCGCAGTTCGCCCCCCTGCTGTGCGGCGGCCTGTCGCACCAACAGGAACGCGCACTGCTGAAGATCTTTGACGGCCCGAGGTTCTGCGGCCATCCGGATCTTCGGTTCGCGCTGGTCCCGTCCACCTCCCCGGTGTCGAAGGACTTCCGGCCGCGGGAGTACTGGCGCGGCCCGGTGTGGCCGGTGCTGAACTGGTTGTTCTCCTGGGCCTTCACCCGGCAGGGTTGGTCCGAGCGGTCGTTGCGGCTACGTGCCGAGGGGCTGCGTCAGGTCAGCGACGGAACCTTCGCCGAGTACTACGAACCGTTCACCGGTGAGCCGCTGGGCAGCATGCAGCAATCCTGGACCGCCGCAGCGGTTTTGGACTGGCTGGGCTAGCCGCGATCAGTTCTCTTCGGTAAGGCGCTCAAGGGGTTTGAGGGCTCGGACGAGGTCCGCCCGCTCATCGTCGGTAAGCCTGGTTAGCAGTTCGGCCAGATGAGTGCGCCGAGCCTGGAGTGCTTCCTGGTACTGCACCTGCCCCTGGGGGGTGACCTCGACCAACACCGCCCGCATGTCGGACTGATCGCGGGAACGTTTGACCAGACCGAGGTTCTCCAGCCGTCGGATGGCCACCGTAGTGGTCGGGGTACGCACCCGTTCCCGGGCGGCCAGTTCGGTCATCCGGATCGGGCCGCTGTCGAGCAGCGTCAGCAGAATCGAAATCTGGGCCATGGTCAGATCGGGCTGCGACGCCCGGTTCGGGTCGCCCCGGCGGACCACCGTCACCAACTTGGCCAGAACCCGTTGCAGGTCGCCGGCTAACGCGGTGAGCTGCGACGGGCTGTCGGACATGGTTTGCCAGTCTAACCGGCACCCGCTCTGCCGAGGGCCGCACTCAACAGGAGAATCAACGGCCGGCCCGGGCGTCGCGCCAGCGGACCAGAGCTTCAGCCGGACCCAGGTCGTAGTCCGGTCCGTCGCAGCCCACCGTCAACAACGTCACCCCCAGGCGGGCCAGCGCCTCGGCGTTGGCCACCACCGTCTCGGCGTCGCGCCCCTCGACGCCGGAGGAGCGTTCAATTTCCGCCGGATCCCGCCCGACCGTCTCGCAGTGCCCGTCGAGCACGGCGGCCTTGCCCGGGTAGGTGTCGGCGTTGGTGAAGCCGTGCCAGATGTCGGCGTGCTTGGCCACCAACTTCAGCGTCTTCTTCTCTCCCCCTCCACCGATCAGGATCGGGATGCGCCGGGTCGGCGCCGGGTTCAGTTTGGCCAGCCGCGATTCGATGCGCGGCAGGGCGGCGGCCAGATCGTCCAAACGGCTGCCGGCGGTGCCGAACTCGTAGCCGTATTCGGTGTAGTCCTTCGCCATCCAACCGGAGCCGATGCCCAGGATCAGCCGACCGTCGGAGATGTGGTCGACGGTGCGCGCCATGTCGGCGAGCAGTTCGGGGTTTCGGTAGGAGTTGCAGCTCACCAGCGCGCCGATCTCGATGCGGTAGGTCCGCTCCGCCCACGCGCCGAGCATGGTCCAGCACTCGAAATGGGCGCCGTCGGGATCGCCGTAGAGCGGATAGAAATGGTCCCAGTTGAACGCTATGTCGACACCGAGGTCCTCGCAGCGCCGAACGGCGTCGCGGATGTATTCGTAGTGACTGGAATGCTGAGGCTGCAGTTGTACGCCGATCCGGATGGGGAAGCTCATAGTTCAGTCAAGCACTGATCGCAGGATTTCGACCAGTGCCCGCGGTTGGTCGCCCTGCACCGAGTGCCCGGAATCGGGAACGACGATCGTCCGCTGGAAACCCGGCGCGGTGCGGGCGAACTCGGCGGCGTCGTCGTCGTTGACGAAGAAGGAGTTGGCACCGCGCACCAAGGTGGTCGGCGTGCGCAGGGAGGGCACGTCGTCCCAGAGTCCGGTGAATCCGTGGCCGGTGCGGAAGGTGTCGTACCGCCAGGTCCAGGTGCCATCATCGAGCTGCCGGGAATTGTGAAAGACGCCCCGCTGCAACGACTCCCGCGATCGGTGCGGTGACAATGCGATGGTCGCGTCGACCATTGCCTCGAAGCTGGGGAAGCTCCGTTCGCCGCGGACCAGCGCCACCGCACCCATCTGTGCCTGTGTCATCTGCTCGTGGCGTTCGGGTGCGGACGGGGTGACGTCGACCACCACCAGTCGGCGCACCAATGCCGATGTGGTCACCGCCAGTCGCATCGCGGTCAGCCCGCCCAGGGACATGCCCACCACGAGATCGGCCCGTGGGGCCAGGGCCCGGATCACCGGTTCGACGGCGCGGGCGTTGAGCGCCGGGCCGTAGTCGCCGTCTTCGCGCCATTCGGAGTGGCCGTGCCCGGGAAGGTCGATGGCCAGCGCCGGCCGGCCGAGGCCGAGGATGACGGTGTCCCAGGTGTGGGCGTTCTGCCCACCGCCGTGCAGGAATACCACCTCCGCCGGTCCGGCGCCCCAGTGCAGCGCGCTGATCGGCCCATGCTTGATGCGGGCCACCGGGGGCAAGGGCCCTGACACCCCCGCCTGCGCGGCGTTCTGCGGCAGGTACCCGAACTCGTCCACGTATCCATTTAATCGAAATGGCCGGTTAAACGAAGCTGCGCCCAGATCGCGATCCGGCGGGAAGGCGACCTGGGCGCAGGGTCCATGGGGAGTTACCCCTCAGACGCCGGGTATCACCCGGCGATGAACTCCTCAAGCTGTTCGCGAGCCACGTCGTCGGCCAACTGCACCGGCGGGCTCTTCATCAGGTAGGCCGACGCCGGGATGATCGGGCCGCCGATGCCGCGGTCCTTGGCGATCTTGGCCGCACGCACCGCGTCGATGATGATGCCGGCCGAGTTCGGCGAGTCCCACACCTCGAGCTTGTACTCCAGGTTCAGCGGCACGTCGCCGAAGG
>CAZRFC010000289.1:0-5662 GCA_964598975.1 uncultured Mycobacterium sp.
GTCCGTTGAGGTCGATCAGTTCGGTTGCCGCGTCGACGAAGTCGTCGGCGCCATCGCGGGTCCCGACGTGCACCAGATCGGCGCCCCGCACTACGACGGCCTGCGCCCACGGCTGCGCGGGGTCCCCGGTCCAGATCGGCCCGTTGGTCAGGAGGTAGGACGAAGTCACTCACAGACGCTAACCGGCTGATTCGCGCGCGTGCACGGTTTCGGCTGTGACACCCTGGTCAGCTATGAGGCCACTGGCTGCCGCCCTCGTCGCAACCGCAGCGGCGATCCTGGCCGCACCCCCGGTCACCGCTTCACCGCCAGCGGGCGTCGAGGTTGTCACCTTGTCGCAGAACGTCGTCGACGGCACCGAGTATGTCGTCACCCGGATCACCGTCGCACCCGGGAGCGGCACCGGTTGGCACTACCACCCCGGCGAGGTGTTCGGCTTCATCAGCGAGGGCACGATGACCCACTACGACGACGGATGCGCCGTGGACGCCGTCTACCCCGCCGGGGCCCCGGTGAAGGAGGGCGTCGGACCGGCTTTCGTCCACAACGGACGCAACGAGGGCAGTAACCCGTTGGTCATGGAAGTCGTCTACATCAATCCGGTCGGCATGCCGAAGTCCGTGGAAGTTCCGAGCCCCGCGGGCTGCGCGGTTTCCTGACGGCGCTGTGACATCGGCCGCCCACCGCTGCCGCTGGGGAAGGTCAGCAGGTTCAATGAGAACGGAAGACGGGAGGGATGCTCGTGGCGGGTGAACAACTTCGCTGCCTGGTGACCGGCGCGACCGGTTACATCGGTGGCCGTCTGGTGCCCAGACTTCTGGACGGCGGCTTCGCGGTTCGGGCGTTAGCCCGCAATCCCGACAAGCTGGCCGCCGTGCCGTGGCGCAATCGGATCGACGTGGCCAAGGGCGATCTCGGCGACCCAGCGTCGCTGGACGCGGCGTTCGCCGGCGTGGACGTCATCTACTACCTGGTGCACTCGATGGGCTTCGAGAAGGACTTCGCCGCCGAGGAGCGCCGCGCCGCGCAGAACGTGGTGGCCGCGGCACGGAAAGCCGGGGTGCGGCGCATCGTCTACTTGAGTGGCCTGCACCCCGAAGGTGCCGAGCTGTCAACGCATTTGGGTTCTCGCACCACCGTCGGGGAGATCCTGATCGCCTCGGGAATCGAGACCATCGTGCTGCAGGCCGGCGTGGTCGTCGGTTCGGGATCGGCTTCCTTCGAGATGGTCCGCCACCTCACCGACCGACTTCCAGTGATGACCACTCCGAGGTGGGTGCATAACAAGATTCAGCCGATCGCCATCCGCGACGTTCTCTACTACCTCGTCGCCGCTGCCACCTGCCCGGTCCCGAACTCGCGGACCTGGGATATCGGCGGGCCCGATGTGCTGGAGTACGGCGAGATGATGCAGATCTACGCCGAGGTCGCCGGACTGCATCCCCGGCGGATCCTGGTGCTGCCCGTGCTGACCCCGCGCATCGCCGCATTGTGGGTGGGGCTGGTGACACCGATCCCGGCCGGACTGGCGCGGCCGTTGGTGGAGTCGCTGCATTGCGACGCGGTGATGTCCAACCACGACATCGACACCATCATCCCGCCGCCCGAGGGCGGGCTTACGCCGTACAAGAAGTCGGTGTCGCTGGCGTTGGCCCGCATAGCCCGAGGCGAGATCGAAACCACCTGGAATACCGGCACTGCCGCGCTGGCGCCGAGCGACCCGGAATGGGCCGGCGAGGTCGTCTACACCGACACCCGGTCACGGCACACCTCCGCGAGCCCGGATCAGCTGTGGAAGGCCGTCGAGAACAGCGTGCCCGATCATTGGCGGGTCGAAGAGCGCGAGCCCGGTGAGGTGCTCAAGTTGCACGCCGAGCGCGGGGCGGCCGGCGACCGGTGGCTTGAGATGCGAATTACCCCGGAGGGCAACGGAAGTCGCTACGAACAACGGGCGATTTTCTACCCGCGGGGACTACTGGGCCGGGTCTACTGGTACGCCGGGCGCCCACTGCAGGCAGTGGCCCTCGACCGCCGGGTCAAGAAGGTGATCTCGCAGGTCCGCTAGCTACGGCCGACTCAGCGCGGAAACGTTGTCGTTGTCGGCTTGGACCGCGGCCAGCATGTTCTCCACCACGTTCTTGCCGAGTGCCGTCGCGGTCGGCAGTTCAATCGGGTACTTGCCGTCGAAGCATGCGCAGCACAGCCTGCTGGCGGGCTGTTCGGTGGCGGCGATCATGGCCTGCTTGGAGATGTAGCCGAGGGTGTCGGCGCCGATCGCCTGGCGCACCGACTCCAGCATCTCGTCCTCATCGGTCTGGGTTCCCGGGGCATTGGCGATCAGCTCGGCCGGAGTGGCGAAGTCGATGCCGTAGAAGCACGGCCACTTCACCGGCGGCGAAGCGATTCGGACGTGCACCTCAACCGCACCGGCCTCGCGCAGCATCCGGATCAGGGCGCGCTGGGTGTTGCCGCGCACGATGGAGTCGTCGACGACGATGAGTCGCTTGCCGCGGATGACTTCCTTGAGCGGGTTGAGCTTGAGTCGGATGCCGAGTTGGCGAATGGTCTGCGAGGGCTGGATGAAGGTGCGCCCGACGTAGGCGTTCTTCATCAGGCCCTGCCCGAACGGGATTCCGGACTCCTGGGCGTAGCCGACCGCCGCGGGGGTGCCCGACTCCGGAACGCCGATCACCAAATCGGCGTCCACCGGCTTTTCCCGCGCCAGGCGGCGGCCGATGTCCACCCGGGCAGCGTGCACCGAGCGGCCACCGATGACGCTGTCAGGCCGAGCCAGGTAGACATACTCGAAGACGCAACCCTTCGGGGTGGGCGGGGCGAACCGGGTGGAGCGCACGCCGTCGGAGTCGATGGCCAGCAGTTCACCGGGCTCGATATCTCGGACGAAGGATGCGCCGACGATATCGAGCGCGGCGGTTTCCGACGCCACCACCCAGCCGCGGTCCAGTCGGCCCAGTGAAAGCGGCCGTACCCCGTGCGGATCGCGGGCGGCATACAGCGTGGTCTCGTCCATGAAGACCAGGCAGAACGCCCCGCGTACAGTCGGCAGCAGTTCCAGCGCAGCCTGCTCGACGCTCGAGTCCGCCGCCCCACCGGCCAGCAGGGCGCCGAGGATGTCGGAGTCGGTGGTGGCCGCGCCGGGGGCGTTGTGGTTGATCAGGCCTGCCTTGCGCGCTCGCGCCGCCAGTTCGGTGGTGTTGACCAGGTTGCCGTTGTGTCCGAGTGCGACGCCGGTGCCGGCTGCGGTGTTGCGGAACACCGGTTGGGCATTCTCCCAGGTGGTGGAGCCGGTCGTCGAGTAGCGGCAGTGCCCGACGGCGACATGGCCGGGCATTGCGGCCAGGGTCTGCTCATCGAACACCTGGCTGACCAGGCCGAGATCCTTGAACACCAGCACCTGGGAACCGTCACCGACAGCGATACCGGCCGCCTCCTGGCCACGGTGTTGCAGCGCGTAGAGGCCGTAATAGGTAAGTTTTGCGACTTCCTCGCCGGGAGCCCAGACGCCGAAGACGCCGCACTCTTCACGAGGTTCGTTCTCGTTCTCCAGTTGGCCGGTCACATTGCTCCCTGGCGTCGACGACGGTGATGAGTCTACGGCGATCGGCGGTCCAGGGGGGAATTCACGTGAGCTGCGTCACCGTGTCCGGCGCTTGGCAGGGTGAACAGCGGAAATAGCGATGCGACGGCGTCCGCGCGGGATCCGGACAGGTCCAGTCGCCCGTCGGCGGCCGCCTCGCCGAACGCAGCCAGTCCGGTGGCCAGCAGCAGCCAGGTTCTGGGATCGGTTTCCACCACGTTCGGCGGTGTGCCACGTGTGTGCCGTGGCCCCGAAATGCATTGCACCGCAACGAAAGGCGGCACTCGAACCTCGACGGTCGCGCCTGGTGCACGGGCAGCCAGTGCGCGGGCGGTCAGCCGTACCGCCGCGGCCAGGTCGGACCGATCCGGCGGAGGTGCGCCGTCGTCGTGCAGCCAGTCCTGCACTGCAAGGACGGCGTCGCGGACCTTTACGGGGTCGACTTGCCGGCTCATGGGTTCTTGCTCCTTTGCACGGCCAGAGCAGCGATCGCCCCGGCCTCATTGATCGCCAGGTGGGCCAGCATCGGGGCCGCCACGCTCCCGGAATGCTCCGCGAGCAGCGCGAACGCCCAACCAGCCAGGCCGGTAGCCGCTACGGTCGGCAGTACCGGTTCGCCGGTGCCGCGGGCGTCGGGGATGTGGGTGAGTCCGAAGGTCAGGGCCTGCAGCAGCCGCCCACGAACAGGCCCGAAAGCCCCGGCGGCCAAGGTGGCCAGAGCGCCACGGAAGGCGGTCTCCTCCGACCACACAGTGCCGAGTGGGATCTCCACGCCCAGCCAGTGCGCCGGTCGTGCCGGCAGGTCGCGGACGGCCATCGCAGTCCGGACCTTCGGTACCGCAGCACTGGCGGCGACCCCCACGGCAACCGCACCGGCCACAGCCAGGCCACTCCGCAAACCCGAACGCAGGTCCGGGGGCTTCAAGCCCAGTGGAGCACGGGCCAGCGCGGCCAGGGCGGTTCCGTAGGCGGCTTGGGCCAGCGGGTGGCGCCGCCACGGTTGCTCCACGCCCGCGGTGAAACTCCATCCCACCAGTACACCGGCAAGTCCTAACGCGCGAATCTGCTTGCCGTTCATGCGAATTCCGGTCCACCGGCGGTCATCGCCTTCTCCAGTGACCGGCGGATGCGGTCGGTGTCGAACCGGGTCCAGCCCGGCGGCGCCGCGACCGCCACCCATCCGTCGAGTTGGGTGTCGCCGTAGTTATGGCCGTGCCCCGTCGGGGTGCCGGTCGAGTTGGTGACGTTGCCCGCCATGTCGGCGGTGACCTGCCAGAAGGTCACGATCGGGTACCAGGCCATGGCGGGACTGCGGTCGAAACCTGGTGGTTCGTCGAGCCAGTCCGGCTTGCGGAACAGTAGGTCCGGAGACCACCAGACCACCGGGTCGGAGGCGTGTTGCAGGAACAGAACCCGCGTTCCAGTCCAGGGCGGCACCGTGGCGACGGAGGCAATCTCACCGGGACCGGAGGCCTGGGCGAACCGCACGATGCGGCCGTTGTCGTAGCGGGGCTGAACCTCCGGCGTACCCGGATCCCGCCGCTGGGTCAGAGCGTTCCACAGGTTGCTGGAGTTGGGCGGGCCCACCCACAGCACCGAGGTGAAATCCATGTACTCCACATCGGGCAGGTATCCGAAGGCGGCTTGACCGGCCATCGAGCCGAGGCTCTCGCCGTAGAGGGCGAGTCGGGGCCGGGCGGTGGCCGGCCACTGCAGCCAGCGGGCGTGGACGGCGTCCACCATGGCCCGACCGGCCTCCACGGACTTATCCCGGTCGGCCAGGAACGAGATCCAGCTCGGCAGGTACGAATACTGCATCGCGACCAGCGCGGTGTCGCCGTTGTACATCGACTCGATCGCGCGCGTCGCCACCGGGTCCACCCAGCCGGTTCCGGTGGTGGGAATGATCACCAACAGCCTGCGCTCGAAGGCGCGGGTGCGCTGCAACTCGGACTGCAGCAGCGCGACCCGGGCCTCAAGGCTCGGGGCCGACAGCAGTCCGGCGTAGATCCGGATGGGTTCCTTCGCCGAGCGGCCGTTGAGTTCGGTAAGTTCGGCAGCGTC
>CAZRFC010000290.1:0-5644 GCA_964598975.1 uncultured Mycobacterium sp.
GGGGGCGGCGGCCGCGGGTGCTGGCGCCGGGGCCGGAGCGGGCGGTGGTGCCGGAGCCGGGCTGGGAGCGGCGGGGGCCGCCTGGGCGGCGGGCTGGCCGTTACCCGCCGGCTCGGGGTGGTAGTCGACCAGGAACTCGTGCCAACTCGGGTCCACCGACGACGGATCGTCGCGGAACTTTCGGTACATCTCCTCGACCAGCCATTCGTTCTGGCCGAAGGGTGAACTCGTGTTGCTCACGGAAACGCTCGCCTCGATTCTGTGCCCGGTAACGCCACCAGGCTATCTCTTCTGCGGTGTTCCCGAAGCACGTCAGGCACATGCCTGACGGGGGCGAGATCGAGTGTTACTGGGCGCCCTCGATCGCCGGCTGATCGTCCATACCGCCGGCGACGGCGGGCAGGACCCGCAATGTGCCCGGCCAGCGGGCGGGCGCGGGGCCGAACGCCCTGCGGGCGTTCTCGACGATCTTCTTGCCCATCATCCGGTTGCCGCCGCCGCCGATGGCGGCACCGATGCCGACGGGCAGCATCTTGCCGAACGCCATTGCGGCACGCTTCATCGTGTACTTCTTCACGAAGTACTGCGTCATCCGGGAGTTCAGCTGAGACACCACCGGCAGCGGTAGCAGTTCTGCTTCGGCCAGCCAGGCACCGCTGGTGCGGCTGGCGCCCAGCAGGTCCTTGACCGCGCCGTTGCCGTCCTCGCCGACGAGTGCGGCGAGCACCAGCGTGCGCCGGCGCTCGCGGTCTTCGACCGGGATTCCGTGCACGTCGGCGACGGCCAGCACGAACGCGGCGGTGGCCTCCAGGAACAGCACGGTCTCGCCGGCGACGGCGGACAGCGCCGTGATGGTTCCGATGCCGGGGAACGCCGCCGCGGACCCCACTGCGGCACCGCTGGCCATCACCGCGGCGAGATAGTGCTTCTCCAGCTTGGTGACGATCTCGGCGGGACCGGCATCAGGGTTGCTGCGGCGCAGGCGTGCGACGTACGCCCGGACCGCCGGTGCCTGAACCCGCGCGCTCGACTCCAGGACATGGGAGAGCAATCGCGCGGACATGCCCGAGTCCTCGGGCTGGGCGGGCCGGCCCGAGTCATCGCTACGGGCCGGCAGGTTCTCCGGTGGCGTCTGCTTGCGGCGAAACCTCATGGCGGCCTTTCCTCTCGGCCCCGATTTGCTGCGGGGCGTCACCCCAGGCTAACGAACGGGCCCGCCAACCAGTGCCCCGCTCGGCCGGGGGCCGAGTAGCCCCGTGGCCGTCAGCCGATGTTCGGGTCCGCGTAGCGCAGCACCGCGGCCACCCCGTCGGCGGGGCTGAGATGACCGTCGGCGGTCACCATCGAGGCGCCGGAGGTCACCGCCAGCAACGGCAGCGCCTCGTCGGCCGGCAGCACCCGATCGGGGGATCCGCCGAGGCCCGAGACAGTCGCCGCGTCGGGGCCGGACAGCATCAGCTCGTCGTGGTCGGCCACGATGGTGGTCTCGCCGAGGTCGCCGAGGATGAGGGTGTCCACCGAGCCGTCGCGCAACGCGGCGGTCACCGCAGCCAATCCCTCGGTTGCCAGCCCGGCGCCGTGACCGGCGTTGAACCGTTCGACGGCGTCTTCGATGACCGCCCGGCGCCGGTTGGCGAATTCCGCGGCGATCTCATGGGCCACCTCCGCTGGGTCGGTGCCCGCGGCGCGACCGCCGCCCTGTAACTGCACGGCCTTGCCGGCAACCCGCTCGGGCAACTCGGCGAACAACTCCGCGCGCGCGCCCACCTCCCCGGTGATGAACACGACATCGGCGTCGCTGTCATCGCAGACCTCGGTGACGTGCTCGGCGACCTCGCGGATGTTGCGGCGCACCGCTTCCTCGACGTGGCCCTGCGGTCCGCCGTAGCCGGACGTTTCGGCTTTGCGCGCCTTGTGTACCGGGTAGCCCGAACCTTCGACTGTCTCGCTGCCGGAGCGTGCCCCGGGGGAGATTGAGTCGTATAGCGAGATGTCCCCGCCGGTCCCGTCCACCGCCACCAGAAGATAGGCGGTGTGCGGGATGCCGTGCTCGACTACCGGCAGGATGTAGGGCAGATCCGACACCCGGATGATCGTCGAGACCGGCGGTACCGCCAGGTGCTGATCAAGGACGATCCGGGTTCCCGCCGCGATCACGCCGCGGCCGCTGCGCCCCACCGGCGGATGCTTGGCCCGCACAGCGGTGTCGATCGCCTCGATCACAGCCGGGTCGAGGCGCCCCTCCGCGACCGCGTCCTCGAGATGCTTCCGGATGTCGCGCAGGCGCGCGTCCAACTGCGCCGACGCATCGGCGGTGTCGTGCGAGTCATCGAAATACACCGACACGAACGGCCCGGTGGCGTCGATCAAATGTCGGAAACGGTCCGCGTGCATGAAGACCCCCTTACAGTCCGGTTCAAACCTAACAACCGTCGACACCCCTGCAGTAACCGGCCGTCGGTCTGCTGGCAGCATCAGCAACCATGGCGACCATGGAGTCCGGGCACCCGGCCACTCCGTGGAAGGCGTTGTGGGCCATGCTGGTCGGCTTCTTCATGATCCTGGTCGACTCGACGATCGTCGCCGTGGCCAATCCCAGCATCATGGCCGCACTCGATATCGCCAACTACGAGACCATCATCTGGGTGACCAGCGCCTACCTGCTGGCCTACGCGGTGCCGCTGCTGTTGTCCGGGCGGCTCGGCGACCGGTTCGGGCCGAAGAACCTTTACATGGCTGGACTGGCGTTGTTCACCGCGGCTTCTCTGTGGTGCGGGCTGTCCGCCTCGGTCGGCATGCTGATAGCCGCCCGGCTGGTTCAGGGCGTCGGTGCGGCACTGCTGACCCCGCAGACGTTGTCGACGATCACCCGGATTTTCCCGCCGGACCGGCGCGGGGTGGCGCTGAGCATGTGGGGCGCCACCGCCGGGGTGGCCACGCTGGTCGGGCCGCTGGCCGGCGGTGTGCTCGTCGACCGCCTCGGCTGGTCCTGGATCTTCTTCGTCAACGTGCCGATCGGCATCATCGGCCTGATCCTGGCCGCCCGCCTGGTGCCCGCGCTGGACGCCCATCCACACCGGTTCGACATCCCCGGGGTCGTGCTCTCGGGGATCGGGCTGTTCCTCATCGTGTTCGGGTTGCAGGAGGGTCAGTCCCGTGAATGGCGGCCGTGGATCTGGGCGGTGATCGCCGCCGGCGTCGTCTTCATGGTGGCGTTCGTCTACTGGCAATCGGTCAACCGGGGCGAGCCGCTGATTCCGTTGGCGATCTTCGGGGACCGGGATTTCAGCCTGGCCAACCTCGGCATCGGGGTGATGGGCTTCGCCGCGACGGCGATGATTCTGCCGCTGATGTTCTACGCCCAGTCGGTGTGTGAGCTGACGCCCACCGGCGCCGCCTTGTTGACGGCCCCGATGGCGGTTTTCAGCGGAGTGCTGGCCCCGTTCGTCGGGCGGATCGTGGACCGGTCGCATCCCCGCCCGATCATCGGCTTCGGCTTCTCGACGGTGGCCGTCGCGCTGCTGTGGTTGTCGATCGAGATGACGCCGAGCACCCCGATCTGGAGGCTGCTGCTGCCACTGGCGGTGATGGGTGTCGGCATGGCGTTCATCTGGGCGCCGCTGGGCGCCACCGCGACGCGTAACCTGCCGCTCCGGTTGGCCGGTGCCGGCTCAGGTGTGTACAACGCGACCCGGCAGGTCGGCTCGGTTCTTGGTAGCGCCAGCATGGCGGCCTTCATGTCCTCCCGGGTCATCGCCGAAATGCCCCCCGCCGCTGCGGGTTCGGCGCCGCAGGGGGAATCCGACGTGACCAAAATTCCGTCGCTTCTGCATGAACCGTTTTCGGAGGCGATGTCTCAGTCGATGCTGTTGCCGGCGTTCGCGGTCCTGTTCGGAGTTGTCGCGGCGATGTTCCTGATCGGTCCGGTCAGTCGAACAGCACCGCTGGATTCAGATATCCCGTTGGATCCAGCGCGGCCTTGATGCTGCGCATCACCGCGATGTCCGCCGCCTCGCGGGACATCCCCAGGTAGGCGCGTTTGCGGCTGCCGACACCGTGCTCGGAACTGACATTGCCGCCGTGGACGGCGATGAGATTCATGATCGGGCCGTAGAGTCGCGCCTCATCGTCGGCCGCACAGCCCAGCACGTTGAGATGCAGGTTGCCTTCCCCGACGTGGCCGAAGAGCACCGCCGCCGCCTTCGGAGCGTGTTGCCCGACGAGTGCGCGGGCCTCGGCGGTGAACGGCGCAATGGACGAAAGGGGAAGTGAGACGTCGAATTTGAGTGGCGGCCCGAACAGCCCCACCACCTCGGCCATCGACTCTCGCAGTTGCCAGAGCCGTTGCTGTGCGACGCTGTCCACCCCGACTGCCGGGGGGCCGCACATCGGCGCGGTCGACAAGGCGGTCGCCAATCGGTCGGTGGGGTCTTCCTCGCCGGCCAGTTCCACCAATAGCAGCCAGTCACCCGGCACCGGCGCGGGCTGCGCCAGGTGTTCGGCGGCCAACTGCGCACCCCGGCCGTCGATGAGTTCGCACGCTGAGACGGTCTCGATATCGCGAAGCGCCCGCCCGGTCGCGACCAGGTCGGCCAGTTCGGCGAATCCACATACCGCCGTCACCCGGTGGGCCGGGATCGGCTGCAGTCGCAGGTCCACGGCGGTGATCACCCCGAGGGTTCCTTCCGCGCCGACGAACAGCGACGCCAGGTCATATCCGGTGTTGTCCAAGCGGACCCGGGGGTGCCGGTGGACCAGCGACCCGTCGGGCAGGGCGACATCCAGTCCCAGCACCTGCTCGCGCATGGTCCCATACCGCACGGTCCGCAGGCCGCCGGCGTTGGTGGCCGCCATCCCGCCGAGGGTGGCCGAATCGCGGGCGGCCAAGTCGACTCCGAACAGCAGGTGCGCCGAGGTGGCGACCCGCTGAACGTCGGCCAGGGTCACCCCGGCGCCGACCTGGACCTGCCGTTCGCGGGTGTCGACCTCTCCGACGGTGGTGAGCCGCTCGGTGGACAGCAGTACGTCGTCGTGCTCGGGGACCGTACCGGCCACCAGCGAGGTACGCCCGCCCTGGACGGTCACATAGCCGCCGGCCTCACGGCAGGCGGCCAGCACGGCGGCGACTTCCGCCGCGTCGCCCGGTCGGACCAGCGCGCTGGCGGCGCCCCGGTAGCGGCCGGTCCAGTCCACGCTGCGGGAGGCGAGCACATCTGGGTCGGTGCTGACATGTGACGGACCGACGATCCCCGCCAGCCGACCCAACAGCGCGCTACCCACGATGCCGGTCTACCACGCCGCGCCGGTCAACTGCCCTCGCGATCGCGGAGGTCGTCGGCGATCAGCAGATCCTCTCGCACCGCGTGCTCCCGATAGGCCAACTGCCCTACCCGTTGACCGATCACCGGTGCGGTGATGAGGGTGAAGATCCCGGTCAGAATGATCATTCCGGTGTCGATGTTGCCGCGCAATTGAACCGCCGCCCCGGCCAGAACCAGCAGCAGGCCCAGGACCTGAGGCTTGGTGGCGGCGTGCATGCGGCTCAGGGTGTCCGGGAAACGCAGCAGACCGATCGCCGCGGTCAGGGCGAGGGCGGAACCGCTGAGAACCAATGCGGCGGTGAGGATGTCGGCGATGTTCACCT
>CAZRFC010000291.1:0-5627 GCA_964598975.1 uncultured Mycobacterium sp.
CATCTCCCGTCAGCTGTGGTGGGGGCATCGCATCCCGATCTGGCACGGCCCGGACGGACAGGTCGCCTGCGTCGGCCCCGACGAGACTCCGCCCGACGGTTGGGAGCAGGACCCCGACGTGCTGGACACCTGGTTCTCCTCGGCGCTCTGGCCGTTTTCCACCATGGGCTGGCCCGACCGGACCCCCGAGTTGGAAAAGTTCTATCCGACAAGCGTTCTGGTGACCGGCTACGACATCCTGTTCTTCTGGGTCGCCCGGATGGTGATGTTCGGGACGTTCGTGTCCGGCGACGACACCATCACCAACGGAGGTAGCGCCAGAGAAAAATCGGGCCCCCAGGTTCCGTTCGAGAACGTCTTTCTGCACGGCCTGATCCGCGACGAGCACGGCCGCAAGATGAGCAAGTCGCGCGGCAACGGCATCGATCCACTGGACTGGGTGGAACTCTTCGGCGCCGACGCACTGCGGTTCACCCTGGCCCGCGGCGCCAGCCCCGGCGGCGATCTGTCCATCGGCGAGGACCATGCCCGGGCCTCCCGCAACTTCGCCACCAAGTTGTTCAACGCCACCCGGTTCGCGCTCATGAATGGTGCCGCCCCCGCGCCCTTGCCGCCTGCCGACGCGCTGACCGACGCAGACCGGTGGATCCTGGGCCGGCTCGAGGAGGTCCGGGGCGAGGTCGATTCGGCGTTCGAGGGCTATGAGTTCAGTCGGGGCTGCGAGGCCCTCTACCACTTCGCCTGGGACGAATTCTGTGACTGGTACCTGGAACTTGCCAAGGTTCAGATCGCGGGGGGAGTCACCCACACCACCGCCGTGCTGGCCGCGGTACTCGACGCGCTGCTCAAACTCCTGCACCCGGTGATGCCGTTCGTCACCGAGGTGCTGTGGAAGCAATTGACCGGCGCGGAGTCGCTCGTCATCGCGCAGTGGCCCACCGCTTCGGGTATGGAGTTCGACACCGTTGCCGCACAACGGATCTCCGATATGCAGAAACTCGTGACCGAGGTTCGCCGCTTCCGCAGCGACCAGGGCCTGGCCGACCGGCAGAAAGTGCCGGCCCGACTGGAGGGCGTCGCCGACGCCGGGTTGGATGCCCTGGTGTCCCCGGTGACCGCCCTGGCGTGGTTGACCACCCCCGGCCCTGAGTTCCGGCCCACGGCTCAGGTGGAGGTGCGATTGGCGGGCGGCACCGTCAGCGTCGAACTGGACACCTCAGGCACCGTCGACATCGACGCCGAGCGGCGACGGTTGGAGAAGGACCTCGCCGCCGCGCAGAAGGAACTTGCCGGAACCGCAGCCAAACTCGGCAACGACGCCTTTCTGGCCAAGGCACCCGGCGATGTCGTCGACAAGATCCGGGGGCGTCAGAAACTCGCGGCTGAAGAGGTGGACCGGATCACTGCGCGGTTGGCGGCGCTCGGATGAGTGAACGGCCCCACCAGTCGCCCGCGGAGCCCACGCTCGACGAGATCGCATCGCTTCTCCAGGTCGAGCATCTGCTCGACCAGCGCTGGCCAGAGACCAAAATGGAGCCCAGCACCACCCGCATGGAGAAGCTGATGGAATTGCTCGGGTCGCCTCAGCTGAGCTATCCATGCATCCACATCGCCGGAACCAACGGCAAGACCTCCGTGGCGCGCATGATCGACGCTCTGCTCACCGCCTTCGGGCAACGGACCGGGCGCACCACCAGCCCGCATCTGCAGTCCGCGGTCGAGCGGATCTCCATCGACAACCAACCCATCAGTCCCGCCCGCTACGTCGAGACCTACCGCGAAGTCGAGCCCTTCGTTCAGATGGCCGACGCCTTTTCGGTCGCCGACCTTGGCCCGGCGATGAGCAAGTTCGAAGTGCTGACCGCGATGGCCTTCGCCGCATTCGCCGACGCCCCGGTTGACATCGCAGTCGTCGAAGCCGGGATGGGCGGAACCTGGGACGCCACCAATGTGGTCGATGCCACCGTGGTGGTGTTCACCCCGATCGGTATCGACCATGCCGAATATCTCGGTGCCACGGTCAGCGAGATCGCCGCCGAGAAGGCCGGCATCATTGGCGTCCCCCGCGGTGAGGATGAACTCGTCGACACCATCGCGGTGATCGGCCGGCAGCCACCGGATGCACTGGCCATGCTGCTCGGGCAGGCCGCTCGGTGCGACGCCGTGGTGGCGCGGGAGGACTCCGAATTCGCCGTGCTGAGCCGGCAGGTGGCTGTGGGCGGGCAGCTGATCGAACTGCAAGGGCTCGGCGGTGTCTACCCCGACATCTTCCTGCCCCTGCACGGCGAACATCAGGCCCACAACGCGGTGATCGCTCTGGCCGCCGTGGAGGCATTCTTCGGCGCGGGCGCGCACCGCCAACTCGACGTCGACACCGTCCGCGCCGGTTTCGCGGCTGCCCGCAGCCCCGGCCGGTTGGAGCGGATGCGCAGTGCACCAACGGTATTCATCGACGCCGCCCACAACCCGGCCGGGGCGGAGGTCCTCGCCAGGGCGTTGATGACCGAGTTCGACTTCCGGCATCTGGTCGGGGTGGTCAGCGTGATGGGGGACAAGGACGTGACCGGGATCCTGGCGGCACTGGAACCGGCGTTCGACCGGATCGTGGTGACGCACAACGGTTCACCCCGCGCCATGGACGTCGACGATCTGGCTCTGCGCGCGGAGGATGTCTTCGGGCCGGACCGGGTGCTGCGGGCTGAAACGCTGCCCGACGCCATTGAGACGGCCACCGCCCTGGTCGAGGACGCCGCCGAACAGTCCGGTGGCCCGTCCGGGGTGGGCATCGTGATCACCGGCTCGGTGGTGACCGCGGGTGCTGCCCGGTCCCTGTTCGGGAAGAGTCCGGAATGACGCCCGGCCCGACCGCTCCGTCGGCTCCCGACCCCTGGAAGAGTTTCCGCGGGGTGATGGCCGGCACCCTGATACTCGAAATCATCACCGTGCTGCTGGCGCTGCCGGTCGTCTCCGCCGTTGGCGGTGGGCTGACTGCCCGATCTACTGCCTTCCTGGTCGGCTTCGCGGTGCTGCTGGGCCTGCTGGCCGGAATGCAGGGCAGGCCATGGGCCATCTGGGCCAACCTCGGCGTCCAACCGCTCCTGCTGCTCGGGTTCTTCATCTATCCGGCCGTCGGATTCATCGGTGTGCTGTTCATCCTGGTATGGGCGATCATCGCCTACTTTCGCGCCGAGGTGCTGCGGCGGCAACGGCTTGGCTTGTTACCCGGGCAGCAACAGCCCCCGGAATGACCGGTACTCTTCCGGACGTGTCCGCGCCGGTGACGATGCGGAGCGAAGCGAAGAGGAGGAACGGCGCCCGATGACCGAACAGACCTTGGTGCTGATCAAACCCGACGGCGTGCAGCGGGGAGTGATCGGCGAGATCATCGGCCGTATCGAGCGTAAGGGTCTCGTGCTGGCGGCGTTGGAGCTCAAGCACGTCAGCAATGACCTCGCCGCGGCGCACTACGCCGAGCACAAGGACAAGCCGTTCTTCGGCGACCTGCTCGACTTCATCACCTCCGGCCCGGTGGTCGCCGCGGTCCTCGAGGGCCCGCGCGCCATCGCGGCGTTCCGCCAGTTGGCCGGCGGTACCGACCCAGTCGAGAAGGCCACCCCGGGCACCATCCGCGGCGACCTGGGTCTGGAGACCCAGTTCAATCTGGTGCACGGCTCGGATTCCGCCGAGTCGGCTGCCCGTGAGATCGCCCTATGGTTCCCCGGCCGCTGAGCTGAGTTGGCCGGGTCCGTCCGGCGACGTCCGGCGGTGTGGGATACTGGGTCCCGGTGGTTCGGCAACGGGCCACCGGAATGAGACTTCGGACGTGCGCGACCATCGCAGACTGCGGTGCGGCGCGGACCGTCCACGGCCGTCATTCAGCCAGACCCCGGGGGGTTCTCCCGAACCCGTCGGAGCGAGACCCATCACGAGATCTGTAAAAAGGTCCGGCAACCGCCGGGCACATAGCGGAAGCCCTCGCGTGGCCGCGTCGCAGGACGCGCCCGGGGGCTTGAGGAGACTAAGTGACCGATGATGATCACAACCAGGACCTGCACCAATCCCCGTCGCCGTGGCAATCGCCGCCAGCCGGGGTGGATTTGCCCGAGCGCCTGAGGGTCCACGAACTCGCGCGGGTGCTGGGCACGACCAGCAAGCGCATCGTCGATGCGCTGACCGAGTTCGACGGCCGCGCCCGCAGCGCGCAGTCCAGCGTCGACCAGGCCGAGGCCATCCGGGTCCGCGACGTGCTCGCCGCAGCCGAGGCCGACGTCCCGCCACCCGCACCGGCCCTCCCGATGGATCTGCCCGCCGAAAGCGCGATGGTGATTGTGGGCGACCAGGAGACCGAGCCGGAGTCGCGGCTGATCCTGGAGACGCCCGACACCACCGCGATCGTCGAGCAACCGACCTACATGCCGCTTTTCGTGGCTCCCCAGCCGGTCGTTGCCCCCGCCCTTCCCGAAGCCGAGGACGAGGACGAGGACGGCGAGGACGCGGCGGAAGTCGCCGACGGCGAGGGCGATCGGCCAGCGAACCGGCGCCGCCGCCGTGGCCGCCGTGGCCGCGGCCGTGGCCGTGGTGAGCAGACCGGCGAAGACGCCGACGCCGACGAGCCCATCGAGGTCGCAGAGGAGTCTTCCGAGGACGGCGAAGACGCCGCCGAGGGCGCCGAGGCCGACGACGACGCCGGTGACGACGAATCGGCGGGCGGCGAGGGTGCCACCCGCCGGCGTCGTCGTCGCCGTCGCCGCAGGACCGGTGCTGGTGAGGACGCCGACGCGGCCGCTGCGGACGATCCGCCGAACACCGTGGTCCACGAGCGGGCCCCCCGAACCAAGGCGGACCGCTCGGACCCCAACGAGATCCAGGGCATCAGCGGATCCACCAGGCTTGAGGCAAAGCGGCAGCGCCGCCGGGATGGCCGCGACGCCGGGCGGCGTCGGCCGCCGATCCTGACCGAAGCGGAATTCCTGGCTCGCCGCGAGGCGGTGGACCGGGTGATGGTGGTGCGGGAAAAAATCCGTGCCGAACCGCCGCACCAGGGCGCCCGCTACACCCAGATCGCCGTCATGGAGGACGGGATCGTCGTCGAGCACTTCGTCACCTCGGCGGCGTCTGCCTCCCTGGTGGGCAACATCTACCTCGGCATCGTCCAGAATGTGCTGCCCTCGATGGAGGCTGCGTTCGTCGACATCGGCCGCGGCCGGAACGGCGTGCTCTATGCCGGCGAGGTCAACTGGGAGGCCGCCGGTCTGGGTGGGGCGAACCGCAAAATCGAGCAGGCCCTCAAGCCCGGTGACTATGTCGTCGTCCAGGTCAGCAAGGACCCGGTCGGCCACAAGGGCGCCCGGCTCACCACCCAGGTGTCGTTGGCCGGCCGCTACCTGGTGTACGTGCCCGGGGCATCCTCGACCGGTATCAGTCGCAAGCTTCCCGACACCGAACGTCAGCGACTCAAGGACATCCTGCGCGAGGTGGTTCCCGCCGACGCCGGGGTGATCATCCGCACCGCGTCCGAGGGTGTGAAGGAAGACGATATCCGCGCCGACGTCAACCGACTTCAGGAGCGGTGGACCACGATCGCCGAGCAGGCCGAGGAGATCAAGGCCAAGAAGGCCGGCGCCGCG
>CAZRFC010000292.1:0-5624 GCA_964598975.1 uncultured Mycobacterium sp.
AGCTCTGGCACCACGACGTCGACGGTCGCGAGGGCAGCGACCTCATGGACTGGGCCCCCACCCGGGCCTACTGCCGCGCGGTCGCCGAGGCCTTCGGCGTGCCGCTCTACTTCTCGTGGCTGGAGGGCGGCTTCGAGCGCGAGATGCTGCGCGACCAGAGCGCCAAGGCCGCGACCGTCTGGGAGCAGCCGGACGGCACGCTGGGGCGCAGCGGCGGGGCCGGCAAGCCCGGCACCCGCCTGCGCTACCCGCAGGTGTCGGCCGACCTCTCTGTCCGCTGGTGCAGCGCCTACCTCAAGATCGACGTGTGCGCCGCCGCGATCCGCGGCCAGGAGCGGTTCACAGGCCGGCGCGTGCTCGTCGTCACCGGCGAGCGCGCCCAGGAGTCGGCCGCGCGGGCCAAGTACAAGACGTTCGAGCCGCACCGGGCCGACCCGCGCGCGGCCAAGGGGCGCCAACTGCCAGCGGCCGGTGGCCGACCCCCCAAGCGCCACGTCGACCAGTGGCGCCCGATCCACGCCTGGGACGAGCGGCGTGTCTGGGCCACGATCGAGCGCTGGGGAGTGACGCCCCACCCGGCCTACCGCGCCGGGTTCGGCCGGGTCAGCTGCCAGTTCTGCATCTTCGGCAGCGCCGACCAGTGGGCCTCGGCTCGCATGATCAGCCCCGCGCGCTTCGAGCGCGTGGCGGCCTTCGAGGAGCGCTTCGGAACCACGATCCAGCGCAAGGAGAGTGTGCGCGCCCGCGCGGACCGCGGCACCCCCTACCCCATGAGCGCGGCCGACCTGGAGGCCTGCCGGCGCGAGACGGTCGAGGGACCGGTGCTGCAGCCGCCGGGCGCCTGGACGCTGCCCAGCGGGGCGTACGGCGAGAGTTGCGGACCGTCCTGACCACCAACAAGGAGAACCCGACCATGGAGAAGCTGACGATCACCGTTACCGAACGTGCGGGCGTGGCACTGGTCTGCCCGGTCTGCCGCGAGGCCACCGGGCCCAGCGACCCACGCTGCGACTCGTGCCACGCCCTGTGGCACGCCGACTGCCACCCGGCGTGTCCCGCCTGCACCTGCTACGCCGACACGCCCGAGCAGGTGGCGCGAGTGGCGCTGGAGGAGACCGAGTGGGGCGCCCAGTGGGAGGGCGAAGGCACCGTGGCCAGGCCCGACCTGATCCGCCTGTGGGACGGGTTCGACGGGACCCGTGAGCGCCTCCTCCGCGAGCTGGCGAGCGACCTGGCGGACCTGGTGAGGTCGGGCGACCTCACCGACGAGCAGGCGAACGAGTGGCTGGCCCACAAGGCCGACCAGTGGAGCGAGCCCTCGTAACCACCATCGAGCAGGCGATCCGAACCAGCCTGGAGCACGCACCCCTCCAGGGCCCGCCCCCTCCCCCGGACCTCCGCGGGTGGTGGATCCAGGGCGGTTACTACCTGTGCGCCATCTGCGCGGCGCGTCTAGTGGGCCGGGGGTGTGGGCTGGGCCCAACCCCGTGCCCGTCTGGCGAGACAAGGCAGAACCCTACGGGGTCTGCTGTGGATGCGAGGACCGATGAGCGACTCCCTCACGATCATCATCGCCTGGGTGGCCATGGATGGGTCCCGTCTCACGGGGCGGTACGTGGACCGCTACCTGTACCAGCCCGAGCTGGAGACGTGCCCCCAGACTCACAGCCTGTGCTGGCTTCGCGCCGGCACGCGCGAAGACGTGGCAAAGGCGGTGGAGCACTGCCTCCAGGAGATCACCACCGGAGCTGGTCTCTCAATCGTCCCCACCATGGCCGGGGTGTACGCCTACCCCACGGGCCACCCCGACCCCTTCAAGGACGCAGAGACCCGCTGCGCGGCCGGAGACCTGGGAGAGGTGCCGGCCGCGTGCGCGGAGTGCGGGGCATGCTCCACGTCCGTCCGGGTGTTCCCGACAGGGGGCGAGGCGCGCCCCTTGTGCGTCACATGCTCCTGGAAGCCGGCCGCGGACCCGGCCCTCCGGCAGTGCTCGCGCTGCGGGGCCCTCCCTGGGCGCCCCTGCGTGACGGCGAGAGGGGCGGAGTCCAAGATGCACAAAGCTCGCTCCCGGTAACCGTCGCACGGCTGTCCAGCATGATCCGCCGCGAGCAAGATAGTGACAGAGATGCAGGGCCGCGCGAGGCGCTCAGCGATCTGCCCGACGACGCGCTGGACCGGGCCGTGGAGGCTGCGGGGCGCCCGTGGGGGTGCAGCACCCACCGCGGCGACGGCACCCGACATGGCGAGGCAATCGCCCAGGCCGCGGTGGCCGCGGGCGAGACCGCAGAGCTGGAGCGCGTGCTGGGCGTCGACCTGCCCGCTGACCCCCGCAAACACCTGGGCTTGGACGAGGTGGTGGGCACCGACGTCGACACCCCCGCCGGCACGTGCCGCGTGGTGAACGACGGCCAGGTGATCTGGTGGACCGCGGACGGCGAGGGCTGGGACGCCGAGCTGCAGGGACAGGTCGACGCGTGGCTCGTGGCCAGCCTGCTGGCGCAGGAGCTCCAGTCCGCGGGCGACGAGTACAGCCACGCGTGCGCGGGCCATGCCGGCTGGTCGACCTACGACTCGCCGGCCGCTCTCGCCAACGAGCCGGACGTGGTCCAGCTCGCGGCGGCGCAGTGGCACCTCGACGCCAGCGACGTGGACGAGGTGGTGCTGGCGGTCGCCGACACGATCCGCGCGCACTGCCCCCGCGGGCACCGGCTCCGTCTCGCTCTGGCCGAGGCGCTCCGCGCGGAGCGCGAGGACGAGGAGGTGCGCTCATGAGCGTGGATCGCCTGCTCTCCGACAACTGCCCGCAGTTCCCCGACCTCGTGACTGGACCCGTCGTGCTGTGCGAGTCATACCCTGTGCGAGGCGGGACGTGGGGCACGACTGACCGCCTGGCCTGCATGGCGGACGAGGCGCTGCTGCGCGTGGACCGCGGCTCGGCGCGCACGCCGGCACTGTGGCTCAGGGGTCCAGCGCCGCTCATGGCCGCGCTCGACTGCCTGCGCAAGCTTCTCCGGGAGGAGCGGGGGATCGACGACCAGGCGGAGGGCGACTATCAGGCCCTGGAGCGCGCGCTGCGCGGCGAGCAGCCCTTGGGCGCCACGCTGTGCTACCTGGCCAGCCGCCCGAGCTTGATCGGGCGACTGGCGCACGAGGCGGACAAGAAGGTGCGCTCGTGAGCGACAAGCACGCGCGCGCCAGGCGCACCATCGCTACCGCGCTCCGCGGGTGGGTCGCCACCCGCGGCGGGCAGGCGCTGCACCCCCACGACCACGAGCGTCTGGTGCTCGCGCATCTCACGGGCGACTACATGACCGCTGGCCAGTTGCCCACCACCGCGCACCAGGCCGAAACGCGCCGCGTGCGCGTCGGTCCGGTACGCGCACACCAGCAGGATGACGGCAGCTGGCACTGGGCGCAGGTCGCGCTCCTGGGCCCTGACGAGACAGGCGACGTCGAGCTGGTGCTGATAGCGGTCCTCAGCGACCAGCTGGACACGCCCGTGGTGTCGGAGATGTACCTGGAGCCAGGCGTCCAGGCGCAGCTACTGGCGTGGCTGAAGGAGGCGCGCTCGTGAGCTCCCACCGAAAGATCGGGCGCAGCTGGCGCCGCATCGCCAAGAGTAAGATGATCCGCACCCCCCAGGGCGCGCTGACCCGCGTCCCTCTGCCGCCCGACGACGTCCTGCTGGAGGCCGACGTCGACCTGGAGGCCCTGATCACGTGGGCGGGCGCCGCCGCCGCCCGCAACAAGAAGGGAGTCTCACGCGTGGCCGGCGGCGCGATCCGCGTGCGCGTGATCGAGCGGAGGCCGGTGCAGTGACCACCGACTCGCCACGAAGCGCGGGCACTGCGCCGCCTGCTCCCAGGTCGAGGCGCGCGTCACGGTCATGGCGCACGACCTGCCGGCCGCGTTGGCGGCCGCCAACGCGGCGATCCAGGACAAGGCCGGCTTCGGCCTCATGGCAACGAGCGGCATGATCACCGTGTCGTTCAGCGGCCCGATCACCGCCCGCATGCTGATCAAGGAGGAGTCTTGAGCACCGCCGCCCAACACCCCAGCCCTGACGCGCTGGCGGCCGCCCTGCACGGCAAGACGATCGCGTCCGCCGTCGTCGAGCCCGACGGCGTGCACGCGTGCCTGCGCACGCTCGTGTTCACCGACGGCTCGCGCCTCGTCCTGAGCGTCACCCAGCGCACGCGCGGGTCGTTCGCGGTCGAGGGCACCCTCCTCTGGCCCAAGGCGATCCGCCGACGCACCAACTCGCAAGGAGACCACGCATGAGAGCAATCGACCTGTTCGCAGGCGCCGGGGGCTCGACCCTCGGCCTGCGCGCCGCCGGCTACGACGTCACCTGGGCGGCCAATCACTGGCCGCTGGCGGTCCGCGTTCACCAGACCAACCACCCCGAGGCCTCGCACGTGTGCCAGGATCTGCACCAGGCCGACTGGCGCCAGGTGCCGGCGCACGAGCTGCTGTGGGCCTCGCCGGCATGCCAGGGGCACAGCACGGCCGCCACCCGGCACGGCACCAAGCCCGGCCGGTGCGCGGTCAGCCGGTGCACCGGACAGGCCCCGCTGGCGGCGCGGGGGACCGCCCCCGCGCACGACGCGCTACGGGCCACCGCCTGGGCCGCGATCAGCGCCGCTGAGGTCCACCGGCCCCGCTGGCTGGTCGTGGAGAACGTGACCGAGTTCCGCGACTGGGTGCTCTACCCGGCCTGGCGACAGGCGCTCGCTGACCTCGGCTACGAGGCGCAGGAGCTCGTGCTCGATGCCGCGGACCTGGGCGCGCCGCAGCACCGGCGACGGCTCTTCCTGGTGGCAGCGCGGGGGCGGCGGATCCAGCTCGCGCCACCCAGCGCCCAGGATCTGGTCCCGGCCCGCACAGCGGTGGACCTGTCGGCCGGCACCTGGCGCCGACTGAGCGACGTGCCGGTCGGACACCGCCGGCGCTGCGAGGCGGCGGTCGCGCGCTTCGCGCGCGAGGGGGCTGCGCTCGTGCAGGCCGTCACCGGCCACCGCGGCCGCAGCCTCGACCGGCCGCTCCCCACGATCACCACCAAGCACCAGATGGGCCTCGTGCTCCGGACCTGGCGCACGTGGCACTACCGGCCGCTTCTGCTCAGCGAGTACGCCGCCGGCATGACCTTCCCGCGTGACTACGACTGGTGCGGGGTGGGTATGCGCGACGGGGTCAAGCTGCTGGGCAACGCGGTGGTGCCGCTGGTCGCCACGTGGATCGGACAGGCGCTGGTGACCGCATGAGCCTCAACTTCTGGCATGAGCCTCAACACCTCGAAATCAAGCAGTTTCGTTCCGGCTCGCGCATGGACGTGCGCGAGGACGCCAAGGGCAAGGGCGTGCGGCTCTGGTGCACGAACACCTGCTCGGCCTGGGCGCTCCAGCTCCGCGGGCGCATGACGAGCACCCTGTTCGTGATCGCCACCGCCTCGCTGTCGCGCGCCGACATGGAGGCCCTTCGTGATGCGATCACCGCCGAACTGGATGCGGCTGACAAGCTGCTGACGAGTGACGCATGAGCGACCTCCTGCTGCACGTCAAGTGGACCTCGCACGCGCTCGAATCCGCGCGCGAGCGCGCGACCATGGCCGACCTGGGCCTCCT
>CAZRFC010000293.1:0-5600 GCA_964598975.1 uncultured Mycobacterium sp.
CCTGCTCGGGTTCGCCCTCACCGGCCAGCACCCCCTCGACGACCTGGCGGGCCAGTTTGTTGGACAACTTGCCGTCGTCGACCAGTTTGATGACGGCGGCAACCTGCTTGGGCGTGATCGACAGTTCGTCTACGGATGCTCCGCTTTCGTTGGCCTTCTGCACCAGGAAATTTCCCCACCAGGCGCGGGCCGACTCACTGGCAACGCCGTGCTCGACGGTGGCCGCCACCAGTTCCACCGCCCCGGCGTTGACCAGGTCGCGCATGACCTCGTCTGAGATACCCCATTCCTGCTGAATCCGCTTGCGGGACAACCAAGGAAGCTCCGGGATGGTGGCGCGCAGTTGCTCCACCAGTTCCGCACTGGGCGCCACCGGTTCCAGATCTGGTTCCGGGAAGTACCGGTAGTCCTCGGCGGTCTCCTTGTCCCGGCCCGGTGAGGTGTGACCGTCCTCGTGGAAGTGGCGGGTCTCCTGGTGGACCTTGCCGCCGGAGTCCAGAACCGCCGCCTGCCGCCGCATCTCGTACCGGATCGCCACCTCGACACTCTTCAGCGAGTTCACGTTCTTGGTCTCCGTGCGGGTGCCGAACTCGGCCTGCGCGTTGGGCCGCAGCGAAACGTTGGCGTCGCAGCGCAACGAACCCTGATCCATCCGGACATCGGAGACACCCAAGGCCCGCAACAAATCCCGCAGTGCGGTGACGTAGGCACGCGCCACTTCAGGGGCCCGCTCACCGGCGCCCTCGATCGGTTTGGTGACGATCTCGATGAGCGGCACACCAGCACGGTTGACGTCCAGCAACGAGGTGGTGGCGCCGTGGATGCGACCGGTGTCGCCGCCGACGTGGGTCAGCTTGCCGGTGTCCTCCTCCATGTGCGCGCGTTCGATGTCGACGCGGAAGATACTGCCGTCCTCGAGGGGGACGTCGAGGTGGCCGTTGAAGGCGATCGGCTCGTCGTACTGCGAGATCTGATAGTTCTTCGGCTGGTCCGGGTAGAAGTAGTTCTTCCGGGCGAACCTGCTCCAGGGCGCGATCTCGCAGTTCAGCGCCAGGCCGATGCGGATGGCCGACTCCACCGCCTTCTCATTCAGTGTCGGCAGAGCACCGGGCAGACCAAGGCATACCGGGCACACCTGGGTGTTGGGTTCGGCGCCGAAGTTCGTCGCGCATCCACAGAACATCTTGGTGGCCGTCGACAACTCGACGTGGACCTCCAAGCCCAGTACCGGGTCGAACCGCGCCACGACGTCGTCGTAGTCGAGCAGGTCAATTGCGGTGGTCATAGCCGACGATCCTAGTTGGGCGCGGTCGCAGCACCGGACTAGCCTTGCCACCCATGACTGACACCGTCGCCGGCGTCCCACGCAGCAGGATCGTGGTGGCGTCCATGGTGGGCACCACCGTGGAGTTCTACGACTTCTACATCTACGCCACCGCCGCGGTATCGGTGTTCCCGTTCCTCTTCTTCCCGAAGGGCAACTCCACCACTGCTCTGCTCGCGTCGCTGGCCACCTTCGGTCTGGCCTTCGTGGCACGTCCGGTCGGTTCGGTCCTGTTCGGCCATTTCGGTGACCGGGCCGGACGCAAGGCCACCCTGGTCGGTTCGCTGCTGACGATGGGTATCGCGACCTTCGCCATCGGCCTGCTGCCCACTTACCACCAGGTCGGCCTGCTGGCCCCGGCGTTGTTGGCGATCCTTCGTTTCGCTCAGGGTCTGGCTCTGGGCGGCGAGTGGAGTGGGGCGGCACTGCTGGCGGTGGAGACCGCAAAACCGGGCCGACGAGCCTGGGCGGCGATGTGGCCGCAACTGGGTGCACCCTTCGGCTTCCTGCTCGCCAACGGGGTGTTCCTGGGATTGTTGATCTGGCTGGGACACTCCAACGCCAAGCCGGACTTGGATGGCGCCTTCCTGACCTGGGGCTGGCGGATTCCGTTCCTGATCAGTGCCGTCATGGTGGCGATCGGCCTGTACGTGCGGCTGAAGCTGACCGAGACGCCCGTCTTCGCACGCGCGGTCGAGCGCGGCGAAAGGGTGAAAACCCCGGTGGCGCAGGTGCTCCGGAACAACTGGCGGCAGCTCATCCTGGGCACCTTCGTCATGCTGTCCACCTACACCATCTTCTACATCGTCACGACGTGGGCGTTGAGCTACGGCACCGGTAAGAAGCCCCCGACCGGAACCGGACTGGGTTTCAACTACATCGACTTCCTGAAGATGCAACTGATCGCGGTGTTGTTCTTCGCCGCGACGATCCCGATCGCGGGCCGGTTGGCCGACGGCTGGGGCAGACGCCGGACGTTACTGGTGGTGACCGCGGCGATCATGGCCTACGGCGGCCTGTTCGCCGTGCTGCTGGCCCCCGGCAGAGCGACTGAGGGTTCGGTGCTGGCGTTTCTCATCATCGGCATGACGCTGATGGGCCTCACCTTTGGGCCGATGAGTGCGGTTCTGCCCGAACTGTTCCCGACCAATGTCCGCTACACCGGATCGGGTATCTCCTATAACTCGGCGAGCATCCTGGGCGCGGCAGTGGCGCCGTTCATCGCGACCTGGCTGTCGACGAACTACGGGGTGGGCTGGGTCGGGGTGTACCTGCTGTGCGCGGCGACGCTGACCTTCGTCGCGCTGCTCATCATGCGGGAGACCCGCGACACCCCACTGGACTCAATCGAGCCGGTGCCGATCAGTCCGTAGGGCCAAACTGTCACAGGGGTTCTCTAACATCGCAAACATGTTCGATGGTGTTGATCCGGAGGCTCTGTCGTCCGCGGACGACCCCGCCGTCGTCGACGCCGTCGGGGGCTGGGCGCGCGGTGAGGCTGCCGCCGCGGCGCGCCGACTGGCGGCGATCGGCGAGTTGGTGGCACGCCGCTGCCCGACGGGTGAAGATCCTGATCTGGTCGACGCGCGGACACGGTGGGCCTGTGATCCCTGGGACGCCACTGCCGCCGAAGTCGCCGCAGCACTGGGGATCAGCGCCCGCCGGGCTTCCTCGCAGATGTACTTGGCGCAGTCGCTGCGCGAGCGCCTGCCCAAGGTCAACGCCCTCTTCCTGGCGGGCCGGATCGGGGCCCGGCTGGTGTCCACGATTTCATGGCGAACACATTGTGTGGTCGGCGACGCACAGATGGCAGCCATCGATTCGGAGATCGCCGAAGCCGCTCAGTCGTGGGGACCGCTGTCGGACCGCAAGATTGAAACGCTGATCGATCTCGCCATCGAAGCCCATGACCCACAGGCCCGGCAGTGGTTCCAGCAGTCTGCCCGGGGCATGGATATCCAGTTTGGCAAGCCCGATGACGACAGTGGCACTCGGTCGGTCTGGGGCCGGCTTTTCGCCACCCATGCCGAACTAATCGAAAGGCGGCTCACTGCGATCGCACGCGCGGTGTGCGACGCCGACCCCCGCACCGTCGGCCAGCGGCGCGCCGAGGCGATTGGCGCGGTATTCGCCGGTTCCGACCGGATTGCCTGCCAATGCGGCCTTCCCACCTGCCCGAATCCAACCGGCACGAGCCTCAAGGAATCGGTCGTCATCCACGTCGTGGCCGACCAGAGCGCGCTGAACCAGGCTCAGGCGGGGACCGACCAGACCTATCCGGCCCCAGCTCCGGCAGAGCAGCCGACCGCTGCCCGGCGCGCGCTCTTGACCAATGGCGGGGTCGTCCCGAATCCGTTACTCACACAATTGATCCGCGATGGCGCTCGGGTCGAACCGCTGACCAAGCCGTGCGAAAAAGCTGAACCGCGGTACCGACCCTCGGTGGCCCTGCAACGCTTCGTCCGTTGCCGCGATCTGACCTGCCGCTTCCCCGGCTGCGACGCCCCGGCCGAGGACTGCGACATCGACCACGGAGTCGCTTATCCAGCCGGTCCCACTCATCCGTCGAACCTGCGGTGCTTATGCCGTAAGCACCACTTGTTGCGCACGTTCTGGAATGGCAAGGATGGGTGGCGCGACACCCAGTCGCCCGACGGCACCATCGTCTGGACCGCCCCCACCGGACACACCTACGTCACCCATCCCGGCGCTCGTCTTTACTTCCCGGGCTTTGAAGTCACCACCGGTCCGCTTGCTCCGGTAGAGGCCGGCGCCCTTACATCGGCGGATCGATCGCTGCGGATGCCGCGACGGCGACGAACCCGCGAAGCCGATCGCGCCCAACGGATAAAAAGCCGCCGAACAAAGAACGACACGAGCTGATTCACAGGACTCGCTGATTTTCGACACGGTCACCGGACCACCGGACTCCAGGACGCAAACCGATCAACGGTGCCGCGTACGGCTACCGAAGCACGAATCAGCCGAAGAAGGCCGCGGCGTCGTCGTAGCGGCTCTGTGGCACCAGCTTGAGGTGGGCCACCGCGTCGGCCAGCGGCACCCGGCCGATCTCCTCGCCGCGCAGTGACACCATCATCCCGTATTCGCCGGCATGGGCCGCATCGGCGGCGTTGACCCCGAAGCGGGTGGCCAGCACCCGGTCGTATGCGGTCGGGGTGCCGCCGCGCTGGATGTGGCCGAGGACGGTGACCCGGACCTCTTTGCGAATCCGCTTCTCGACCTCGTGGGCCAGTTGCTGGGCGACACCGGTGAACCGCTCGTGGCCGAACTCGTCCACCCCGCCGGAGCGCAGTTCCATCGATCCCTCGGCCGGTTTGGCGCCCTCTGCCACTACACAGATGAAGTGCGACATGCCGCGCTGAAAGCGCTGCTTGACCAGCCGGCACACCTCTTCGACGTCGAAGGGCTGCTCGGGGATCAGCGTCATGTGGGCACCGGAGGCCAGCCCCGAGTTCAGTGCGATCCAGCCGGCGTGGCGGCCCATCACCTCGACCAGCATCACGCGCTGGTGGGACTCCGCGGTGCTGTGCAGCCGGTCGATGGCCTCGGTGGCGATCATCAGCGCGGTGTCATGCCCGAACGTCACGTCGGTACAACTGATGTCGTTGTCGATGGTCTTGGGCACGCCGACGACCGGCACACCCTCCTCGGTGAGCCAGTGCGCGGCGGTCAGGGTGCCCTCCCCGCCGATCGGGATCAGCACGTCGATCCCGTTGTCCTCCAGGGTCTGCTTGATCTCGTTGATGCCCGCACGCAACCGGTCGGGGTTGGTGCGGGCGGTGCCCAGCATGGTGCCGCCCTTGGCGAGCAGGCGGGCATTGCGGTCGTCATTGACGAGTTGGATACGACGGTTCTCCAGCAGGCCGTTCCACCCGTCCTGGAAACCTACGACCGAGGATCCGTAGCGGGTGTCGCAGGTGCTGACGACCGCGCGGATGACGGCGTTGAGGCCCGGGCAGTCGCCGCCGCCGGTGAGAACTCCGATTCGCATGGCTCTATCTAACCGCCCGGCACCGCCGGGCGTCTCTATATCGCGGAGGGCAGCGCGCCGCGGGCCGCCTCGTAGGCCGCACCCACCAGGTAAAGGCGGTCGTCGGCCAGCGCCGGCGCCATGATCTGCAGGCCGACCGGAAGGTTGTCATCCGTCGACAGGCCCGAGGGCACGGACATGCCGCAGTGCCCGGCCAGGTTCAGCGGGAGCGTGCACAGGTCGAACAGGTACATCGCCAGCGGATCGTCAACCTTCTCGCCGAGG
>CAZRFC010000294.1:0-5593 GCA_964598975.1 uncultured Mycobacterium sp.
GGGCAACATCTACTCGATGGGCATGAACCCGTACATGGCCCAGTGGATGCCGCTTCTCAACTTCTCCCAGGTGGTCGGTGCCCCGACGGTGCTCGGCAGCACCTCGAGTTCGGGTGGCGGCGGGTTCAACATCGGGCTCTTCGGCTGATGGCCGGCTTACTGGATTTCATCGGCAAGATGCGGGGCTCGATGCTCGGGGCCTCCGATGCGGCGCGGATGCAGACCTTACAGCGGCTCGGCATGGTGCCCGCCGAGGTGGACCCGCAGCAGCAGGCAACGGCGCTCGCCCGCCAGCTCGCCCGCGTGGGTTTCCAGGCGACCGGGCCGCAGGCTTCCCCGGGGGCCGCTACGGCTGTCGGGCTCATGATGGACCCCTCTACCCGGCAGGAAGGCATCGCGGCGGCGCAGGGCATCCTCGGCGGCGTGTCCGGGGCGGAACAGCCACTCACGCCCTGGCAGGGCTTGCAGGCCGAGCTCCAGCAGCAGCGGCTGAAGATCGAGATGGCCCGGGAAGAGCGGCTGGCCCGGGTGGACCCGGCCGCGGCCCTGCGGCTGGAAATCCTGCGGGCCCGGGAAGCGCGCCTGGCGCAGGAGTCAGGCCGCGTGCCCTCGGGGCAGATCGAGGCGCTGGTGAACGAGGAAGCCATAGCCGCGGGCTTCGATGCCACGGCCGCTTCCATGAAGCCCGAATACTTCGGCTACGGGTTCGACACCGCGGCCTTCGCGGCCGAGGAGTTCAAGCGCCGGACGGGCTCGGACACTGAGTTCACCGCCTTCTGGAATCAGCTCGACACCGCGCAGGCCGAGCGCCGGCACGAGCTCTTCGGGGCCACCCTCACGGAGGGCGAGCAGCGGGCGTGGAACAAGATCGCCATCCGGCCTTCGGACAACTTCGCGGCCGCGCAGGCCAAGCTCTACGCCCAGCAGCAGGCCATCGAGCGCAAGCGCTCCGCCCGCGCCGAGGTCCTCCAGGGGCAGGGCTACAAGGTGCCCGAGGCCCGGCCCTCGCTTGAGGAAATCTTCGGGTCGCCCTGATGCCCTTCGAGCTGACCCCGCAGAAGATCGCGGCAGCCAAGGCGGCCGGTTACACGGATGCCGAGATTGAAGCGTTCTCCCGGTCCATCGTGGCGAGCCCTGAGCGGGTGACCGACCGGCTCGATACCGTCATCCCGGAGGCTGCCGGCGGGGCGGTGCCCGGCTTCATGGCGTTGGAAGAACTGCGGCAGATGGGGGCCCGGGCGGGGAACCTGCTCATGCCCGGCCAGCCCTTCGAGGTCCCGGCCCAGTCCACGCTGCTTGACGAGCGTTTCCCGGGGCTTTCTGCCACTGGGCAGGCCCTGCCCTACATGGTGCCCGGCCCGCAGTCCCTGGGCGGTTCTATTGCGTTTGGCGCGGGCCTCGGGGCCCTGTCCGACGCCGGTCCCGTGGCCGGGGCCATTGGGGGTGGGGCAAGCTCGGGCATCGGCTATGGGCTCGGGCAGGTGGCCGGCCGGGTGGCCAATGCCATCAAGGGGGCGGCGCGCAGCATCGGCCGGCAGGCCCGGCTGTCCTCCGGGATCAGGCTCACCACGGGGCAGGCTGCGGGCTCGCAGGCCTTGCAGGGGGTGGAGGCCTCGCTTGCCCGCAATCCCCTGACCGCCGGGCCCTTCAACACGCTGGACGAGGCTAACCAGGGCGTCATGCGCCGGGCGCTGGCGAGGTTCCTGGAGGTGCCAGACGACCTGCCGATAGAACGGGCCCTGACGGTCGCCTACCGGCGTTCCACGCAGGCGATCAATAACGCAGTGCCCGATGCGGCCGTCATCCCGGTGCCCGAGGAGTTCGCCCGCAAGGTGTCGGTGCTCCAGCAGACCGGCGAGGGTTTCGACCTGCCCGAGGGCGTGAAGGCGGTTACCGGGGGCCAGTTCAAGGACCTGCGGAGCGAGCTGATGGCGGGGCTGAAGTCCACCAAGGCGCTGGTGCGCCGTCGCAGCCGGGAGGCGATAGACATCCTCGACGCCGCAGCCGAGGCCTCCGGGGCCGTGGATCGGGAAATGTACGCCGCCGGCCGGCAGCAGTACCGGGCGTGGAAGACGGCGATTGCCGGGGCGGGTATCTCCAAGGACCTGTCCAGGGTCAATCCCGACACCATGTTGAACAATCTCAAGCGCAGCTATGGCGAGGGTGCGCTCTTCGGCTCCCGCTCCACCGGGCTGGCGCAGGTGGATGACTTCGTCTCGACCATGCGCGATGCGGCCCGGGCCCGCTCCCCGGTGCCCAATTCCGGGACCCCGACCGGGCTCTCGGTCCCCCTGGTGCTCGGCGATGTTGCTGCGACCGGCGGGCTCGGCACCCTCTCGGCGATGGCCGGGTCCCGGCTCTCGCAGACGGGGGCGGGTCTCGGGGCTGCGACCGGGCTGATGGAGAACCCGGCGGCGACCTCGGCACTGGCGGCGGCGGCAGCGCGGGCTGGAGTGCTCACTGAGACGGCATCTGAAAAACGCAAACGGAAGGAAGCGCCGTGACCATCGACCCGTCCGAACTCCTGCAACTCGTCATGGGCATCCTGCTAGGCGTCATCGGCTGGTCCGCATAGAGACCCGGCTCGGGATCAGCGAGAACGGCAACCATGACACTGCGTGAGGCCCGCTGCCTGTTCTCCCGGCTGATAGCCGAGCTAGTGCAGGACGCTTACGCGCACGGTTACGAGGTTGCCATCGGGGAAGTGACACGCGATCAGCGGGTGGCCGCCCTTAATGCCGCAGCGGGCAAGGGCATCGCGAACAGCCTGCACCTGGTCGGACTTGCAGCGGACCTGCACCTGTACCGCGAGGGCCGCTACCTCGCCCTTACCGAGGATCACGCAGAGCTCGGCGCCCTGTGGAAGGGCAAGCACCAGCTCTGTCGCTGGGGTGGTGACTTCAAGCGTCAGGACGGGAACCATTACTCGCTCTCCTGGGGGGGCCGGGCATGATCGGATCAATCATCGAGGCGGGGCTAAAGATCATCGACAAGGTGATCCCGGACCCCGTGGCCCGCGACCAGGCGAAGTTCCGGCTGCTGGAGCTCGAGCAGGCCGGGCAGCTGGAGGCGCTGAAGGCCGAGGCCTCGCTCGCGCTGGAGCAGGTCAAGGTCAACGCGGTGGAAGCGGCAAGCGTGGACCCCTTCGTACGTCGCTGGCGGCCGGCCTTCGGCTGGCTCGGGGTGGCCGGCATGGGTTACCAGTTCCTCGGCCAGCCGCTGCTTACCTGGGTGAGTCCGGCCTTGGGTCTTCAAGCTCCCCCAACCATCGATACCGGGGACCTGATGGTGCTCGCGACGGGGCTGCTCGGCTTCGGGGGCTTTCGTACCGCAGAGAAGCTAAGGCGCGCCGGCCCCGCTGCCGGGATGTAGCTACAGCCTTCACGGGAATCGCCCATGCGTGGCAACCCGACAGCGGGGTCATTAGAACGTCGTCGGCTTGGCAATCGCACGCACGAGGGCCATGAAGCCCTGCTGCAACTCCGTCGCGCCGATGCTCACCCACCGCTGGTCTAGCGGCTCGCTGGTCTCGCGCATCTTCTGGACGAGCGCGCCGACCTGCTCGGCCAGTGCTTTGACCTCGTTCATCGCCGCGATTTCGCCTTCGCTCAGATCGCGGTAGCCCTTGATGTGCTGATGCTGATTTTCCACTTCACTTCTCCTTGCGGCTGCGCCGCGTTCTTGAATCTCTCGGCGGCCACCACGGCGCGCCGTTCATGGCCTCGCGGATGATGAACTCGATGCGCTCCCGGGCATCGCAAAGCGAGCCGGAGAGAAGCCCGTCAAACCAAGCGTCGAGGCCGAGTTTCCACATAGGCTCGCCCTCCTTGAACCGCCGGCAGATCGCAACCTTGTCGCGGGTTCTCACGGCCGATCTCCCAGGGTGAGGTATTGGCGCAGCCGCTCGGTCTGTTTGGCCCTCGCTGCGGCCCTCGCTGCGTCCGCGTCCCTCGCTGCGGCCCACGCTGCGGCCAACGCTGCGTCCCTCGCTGCGGCCCTCGCTGCGAACCACGCTGCGTCCCTCGCTGCGGCCAACGCTGCGTCCCTCGCTGCGGCCCTCGCTGCGGCCCTCGCTGCGTCCGCGGCCCACGCTGCGTCCCTCGCTGCGGCCAACGCTGCGTCCCTCGCTGCGCCCAACTCCTGATAGGTCGCCAGCCCGTCGGCGAAACGGCGGGCGACTCGCAGGGCCTCGCGGCTGCGCTCGTCGGTGAGTAGGTGGGCCACCTCCTCCGCGCAATCGACCGAGAAATGCCGCCACAGCCTGTCGTGCTCGGGCAGGCAACGCAGGCACCAGAGCGTGTCATCCAGCCCGTTGCTGTCGAGTACGACGGCCAGCGGGAACGGCTCGTCGTCGGCCTTGGTCTTGCCGAGATGGCGCAGGAGCTTGGCCCAGCCGTCCTGGCATGGCTGGTGCGCCCGGATTTGGTTCAGGGTGATGGTGATTGCGCTCATTCCCACACGCTCCTACTGCCCCAGAGTCGCGGCCCCACCTTCGCGCAGTGCCCCGGCCCCTGCCGGAGCACCTTCTCGAAGAACCAGTCCACGGCGCGGGCGAGGCGGCGGGAGTGGGGGTAAGTGAAGTCCCAATCGCTCGATGCCTTGCTTCCGTCAGTGAAGTAGTGCCACTCGTGAACCGTCACCCTGCTGGCCCGCTCCCCCCACGCGCCGGAGAGCGACTGGACGCCGAAGCCGGCGAGCGTCCCGAGAAGGTAGGTCGTCAGGTAGACGGGCAGGAAGCGCCACGGCCCCCAGCCGGGCTTGTAGTAGATGCCGGTCACTTGGACTGGGCTCTCATACCGCCGCGTCCACAGATACCGGAAGCCCCGGACGTACAGCGACCAGTTGGTGAGGTACTGGCGGATGTTCATTTGCCCTCCACCTGGTCGATCAGGGCGCGCAGGCAGGTCGAGGGCGAGTCCCAGCCGTGGGTCTCGTGGTAGCTCGGCCCCATCTGCACCGAGGCCGACCAGTTGCCGCGGGTGGACTGCCAGAGCGTGAAGCTCTTCCCGGAACTGGTGAGCTGCCGGATGGCGTAGAGGAGCGTGTACGCCCTCATTTCGTCCAGGCGGTCGGCCTTATAGGCCCTAGAGGCCGGAGAGGCGGGATTGCGCATCGAGTATCTCCTTGACCTGTTCGACGGTCGAGACGACGAAGTTCAGCAGGCCCCGACGGCGAGCCTCAGTGGCGAACTCCTCCTGGCCGGGGCTGAGGCCGGCGCCGGGCACCTTGCATTCGAGGAGGAGCCAGCGCCCGCACCAGCCGACGAGCAGATCGGGGACGTTGGCCGCGGAGAGCCTGATAACCAGCGCGCCGCGGGCTCTGAGATAGTCCACGAGCTCGGGTTCAGTGGCGTCCCGTCGGGGGTTCCTGCGGTGGATCGACACCTGTATTCCTTTCCGTAGGCCTTGCGGCAAGTCTTGCACTTGGTGTCCCGGCCATCCCAGGCGGCACGGTTGAGATAGAAGCCCTCGGCCCGGCTGTAGGTGTTGCCGCACGAGGTGCAACGCTTGGTTTCCTTCAGGGGCTTCCTGGGGCGCACCTAGTCACCGGCGAGGGAGAGTAGAAGCCAGGTGAGCGCGAGCAAAGCCAGCGG
>CAZRFC010000295.1:0-5567 GCA_964598975.1 uncultured Mycobacterium sp.
GAGCAGCAAGTCCCGGGCTCGGTTTGGCTATAGCAAGGGCGGTGGCGATCATGCATGGCGGTGAAGCCACCATGACCGATGGCTCTACCCTGAGCCTGACCTTCCCTCTCTACGAAGGAGATGATGATGATAGCCTGCAAGGTCAGACAGAGCACAGGGAGAGAGTCGAATGAGCATAAGGCCCAATCTCCTGGCTTTCGGCTCAGCCCTGGTGGGATTTCCCCTCCTCTGTCTCATTGTCTTCATCGCGATCCTCTTCCTCACACTCGGAGATCTCGAGTCGAAGCTCGACAGCGAAGAGCAGTCCACCGAGATCATTTTCCAGACGCAGAAGCTGATGACTGAGACCATTGTAGAGTTTTTCGAGCTCGGTGTCGGCTTCGGGGTAGTCGAAGGAAGCGTCCCCACATTCCGAAAGCGAGTGAAGGCTCTGTCTGCAAGATACGACGCTTATATAAAATATCTGGCCGGGATACCGAGACATGAGCAAGACGCCCGGAAGCTGGCAGAGTACTGGACGGAGTTCTCGAGGGAGGTGAACCCGGAAGCACCCGGCAAGGAGCCGTATTTCAAGACCATAGTCGGCTCGAGAATGGCGAAGAAGGGTTTCAGGGTCATAAACCTCCTCGATGATATCGCTAACTCGGAGGAGGTCTCCGGAGAGCGCGATATACGAGAGACGACCCGGGTCCTCTCCGCGCTGGTCGACAGAGTCTATGCCGGCCTTGGCGCGAGTGTCGCCATCGCTTTCTTGATCTGGTTCTTCTACGCCGTATCAATCAAGAGACCCCTGCTCAAATTGATCGAAGACGGTATTGCGCTGGGAGACGGTGTGCCTCTCAGCCCGCGCATGAAAGGCTGGACCAACGCTGCCGAGCTTGTCGAGCTTGACATGGTGCTGCATGAGGTAAGCGATGCCGTGGAGCAATCGCTCTCCGATGAGCTCGATACGATCAATTTCGCGCTGGACCTGATATGTACGCTGGAGGAGGATGGCACCATCAAATCAGTCAATCCCTACATAGAGAAGCTGACCGACTTCTCTGTGGAGGAGGTCACGGGCCGGAGCATTCTCGAATATGTCGCCGAAGACCAGGTATCACGACTGAAGCTTCTCCTGGGCGAGGCGATCACCAGCGGAATTGCACGTACCTTCGAGATCGACATGAGGTCGAGAAACCAGAGCCTGATCGAGACCCGATGGTCATGCCTGCATTCGCCAGATAATAATAGCTTTTTCGTGATCGTGCACGATATAACCGAAGAGAGGCAGGTCGAGCGCCTGAAAAGAGATTTCAGCGACATGGTGTCCACGGACCTGAGGACGCCTCTGGCAGAGCTGAAAGTCTCCCTCGACCGAATCGTGAGGACCGGGGATGTCGAGCTCACGGAGAAGCTGGCGAAAGGATTCTCGAAGACCAGCGATAATCTGGAGCGCCTGATTATGCTGGCTGATGAGCTTCTGGATTTCCAGAAGCTGCAGGGCACCGGACTCGAGCTTGACTGGCGAGAAAATGATCTGGTCCCGGTAATCGAGGACGCCATAGGATATGTAGAGAGGCTGGCCGAAGCTCGCGGAATCGTCCTGGAGATGACATCTGATGTCAAACCGGTGTTCAGTTTCGACAGGATTAGAATTTTGCAGACGATGGTCAATCTGATCTCGAATGCGGTGAAATTCACGCCTGATAATGGCAGGATCGAGGTGAGAATCTTGCCCCATGCTTCGGACGAGAAAGAGTCGGTCGAGATCCTGGTCATGGATTCCGGGACGGGGGTTCCGGAGAGCCATCACGAGAAGATCTTTCAGGCCTTCGAGCAGGTGTCGAGTCGGGACGCGAAAATCGGCACAGGACTGGGCCTGGCCATTTGCAAGCTCTTCATCGACGCGCACGACGGAAGGATCGCGGTGATGAGACCAGGCGAGATCGCCGATAGAGCGCTCTCTTTCTCGGACGGTTCGTCCTGCAAGAGCATTTTCCGGATCGAGCTGCCATGCGGTGCTCGAAATGAAGGTCGGTCCCGTTCCGGGACCGACCAGTAGAGCGTTTTACGGTCAATCTCAACCGATCCTGTCTCGATTCGCAACAGTGCCAGGAAACTCGGCGCCTTCCTGCAGGTGTGATTTCGGTCCCAGCGAGTTCATGATTGTTAGAGCGAACTCGAGTCCGGAGCGGTCATTCAGAGAATTGCGTACATCTTTGCCTTCCCTGGAGCTCTCGCCGATATTGGGCTCGCTGCCCGGTTTTTCTGGCTGCTGCCCGGGTCGTTCTCCGGTATTGGCGGCTGAGCCGGGTGCCGGGAGCGGCTTATCGCCATGGTGGTGCCCGGGTATCTCCTCCTTCTTTCCTTTCTCGGCGATTTGACTCAGTAGCGAATCTGCCGGCGGGAATTTCGCTAGAGCCGATTGGCTGTCCCTCGACGAGCGTGGAAGCTCTCTTGCCGTCCTGTATCCCGCGAGAGAGTCGGCGGCGTTGAAGCTGGCGGCTTGCGTATCCCTTTCAACCTGATCGAATTGTTGATAAGCTAGTTCTGACATTTTAGAGACCTCGATAAGAAACTGTGTCGGTGCCTTCGCCGGACTATTGAATCGCAAGATACGTGATCGATACGTGAGAGAGGCGAGCTTCGAGTCGAACGCCTGTCCGAGGAGCAGGGATGGCAAAGATCCTATTGGTGGAAGACGATCGAGATATCTGCCGGAGCCTGGCGAACTGGCTCGAGAAGGAGAGCTACACGGTGGAGAGTGTAGAGTCCGGAGCCGACGCCCTCCAGCTTCTGCGCTCATTCAAATACGATTTGCTGGTGCTCGACTGGGGGCTTCCGGATATGACAGGGCTCGAGGTCCTGAAGAGGTATCGAGCCGAAGGGGGAGACGCGGCTGTGCTTTTTCTGACGGGAAGGAATACTATCGACGACAAAGAGGCCGGATTCGAGTCCGGAGCTGACGACTACCTTACCAAGCCCTTCGAGGTACGGGAGTTCGGAGCTCGTGTCAAAAGCCTCCTGCGCAGACCTCGAAGCATGCTCTCGATGGAACTGATGGTGGACGGACTGATACTGGACCCGCGCACCCGAATTATCAAGTTCGAGGACAGGTCCGTCCGACTTATGCCTCGAGAGCAGGCCCTTCTCGAGTATCTTATGCGCCGCCAGAACATTATCCATTCCTCGAGGGCCCTGCTGGATGCAGTCTGGCGATCGGACAGCGACACGAGCGAAGACTCGGTGCGCACCTGCATGCGCTCCTTGCGCCTGAAACTGAAAAAAGTAGGAAAGGAGAGCTTGATCAAGACTATTCTCAAGTCAGGATACATTATCGAGAGCTGAGAATTCGCTGTTTATCGGGAGAGAACCTCTCGGGAGGTCTCGCTGGTCGTATCGGGATCGGTCATATCACCGGGCTCGGCTTTGTTCAGCCCCATGAAGCCGAATCTCGCTTTCATCCATTGCTCCAGGTCATCGATCAGGGTATACACCACCGGCACCACAACAAGCGTAAGCAGGGTCGAGGTGATCAGCCCGCCGATAACCGCCACCGCCATCGGTGCTCTTGCCTCCGAGCCCGCTCCTATCCGCAGAGCGATGGGGAACATCCCGGCCACCATGGCCACAGTGGTCATTACGATGGGGCGCATTCTCGTCTCGCCGGCCCTGATGATCGCCTGGGTGCGGCCGACCCCGCTGTTTTGCGTCATCAAGCAGTATTCCACCAGGAGAATGGCGTTCTTGGTGACCAGACCCATGAGCATCACGATTCCTATTAAGGCATAAAAGCCCAGGGTGTCGCCGGTGATCATGAGAGCGATGAGAGCGCCGCCCAGAGAAAGGGGCAGGGACATCATGATGGTGAGTGGCTGGAGAAATCCGCCGAAGAGAAGAACCAGCACTCCATAGATCAGGAAGACCCCGACAGTGAGAGCCCAGGCGAAGCCCGAGAAGATGTCCTTCTGGATCTCGACATCGCCTGCCGGGATGTTCTTGATGGTTTTCGGCATCTTGTTCCAGGCCGGGAGCTTGTGAATCTTCTTGAGGGCTTCTCCCAGGGGCAATCCCTCGGCAAGGCTGGCGTCGATGGTGACCTGGCGCGAACGGTCATAGCGTTTGATCTCGGCTTCGCCGCTGGCGAATCGCACCTCGGCGACATTGCTGAGAGGGACCATGGTGCCGTCGTTGGAAGCCACTCTCAGTTTGCCGATCATATTCGGGTCTTCGCGGTATTTCGGATCTATCTGAACCCGGATATTGATCTGCCTCTCCGGAAGATTGAACTTGGGAAGATTGCGCTCCACGTCTCCGAGTGTGGCGATCAGAGCCGTTCTGGCGATGGTCTCCACCGATAGCCCCTGCTCGGCGGACTTGGCGAAATCCGGGATGACCTGGATCTCCGGGCGCTCGAGAGCTGCACTGGATACGATATCGGAGATGCCTGGCAGGGTCCTCATCTCATCGCAGAGTTCGTCGGTGAATTCCCTGAGCACATGCGAGTCGTCGCCGACAAGCACGAGCTTGAGCTTGCCGGTGATGCCGCCCCGGGCCATGAAGCTCAGGCGAGGGCCCGAAACGGTGTTGAGCTTCTCCCTGATTTCGTCCTCGAACTGCTGCTGCGAGCGCTGGCGCTCGCTCCTGTCCACCAGGGTCACGAAAAGCGTCCCCGAGTTGACCGCTCCTGCCGATCCGGTCCGCCCTCTTCCACCGCCTTCGGTGGCGGTGCCGACCTGGGTGAAGACATTCTTAACGTCGGGATCTTGCTTGAGGATATCGGTGAGTTTCCTCATCTTCTCTTCGGTGACCTTCAAGGTCGTTCCCGGAGGCAGCTCGACATTGATCATGCTCTCTCCCCGGTCGATGCTGCCGATTACGGAAGTCGGCATCATCTTGAACAGGACGATGCTGAGAGCGAAGAAAATGGCGCCGGCGGCCACCGTCTTGAAGCGATTGCGCAGGGACCAGAGAAGGGTCCTGTCATAGAGCCTCATGATCGGCCCTTTGGCATGCTCGTCCTGGACCGGCTTGAGAAGATAAGCCGCCATGAGCGGGGTGAGCATGCGAGCGACGACAAGAGAGAAAAACACCGCAGCGGCTACGGTCAAACCGAACTGTCTCAAGAATTTGCCCGGTATGCCTCCCATGAATGCCACCGGGACGAATACCACGATAATGGTCATAGTGGTGGCCACCACCGCCAGACCGATCTCGTCGGCTGCGTCGAAAGCCGCCTTGAACGGCTTTTTGCCCAGACCCATATGACGCACTATATTCTCGATCTCGACAATGGCGTCATCGACGAGAACCCCGATTACCAGCGCCAGTCCCAGCAGGCTCATATTGTTCATGGTGAAGCCTGCTGCTTTCATGACGGCGAAGGTCGGTATCAGAGAAAGGGGCATGGCTAGAGATGAGATGACCGCCGAGCGCCAGTCCCTGAGGAAGAGCCAGACAACGAAGACCGCCAGCCCGCCGCCTACCAGCAAGGCGGAGACTTAACTGGATACATAACGCAAGCTACCGCTTTAGTTATGTATATTCTTACATAGCCGACTGGGTGCTTATATTCCCCCGACGGC
>CAZRFC010000296.1:0-5544 GCA_964598975.1 uncultured Mycobacterium sp.
CCCAGCGCGCAAGACAGGCTCGCCGACGCGAGCCCACCGCCACGGGGGCTATGCTTATGCGCTCAGCCCCATAGCGTAAAGCACCACCTGCCGGTCCGCGTTGTCCCCCTGCGACAACAGCCCCGCCGACGCCGGGCCGCCCATCAGCACCTCCGTCACCCACTTCCCGCCCGACTGCGAAGTCAGGTACATGAACTGCCCGTCCGAGCCCGTCACGTCCGGGCGGATCATCGGCCCGTAGTGCCCGTCAATCGTCCACGTCTGCGGCTTGCGCGGATCCGATGCCAGTGCCACCACGCACACCGGCTCGCCCGTGTCGAACAGGTTGGTGCCACCGCTCGACCCGTCGTCCGTCCACCAAACCGAACCGTAGCCACCGACCAGGTTGATTCGCGCCACCCACAGTCCGCGCTCGCGCAAGACCGCCGTGCTCATCGTGGAGGGAGCGGTCTGCTTCGACCACAGCCGATTCCCCGCCGCCGCCGAGTTCGGAGCCGCATCCACGCCGAACGCCATCGCGACGTAATGCCGATTCCCCGTTCCCGACGCCGGCGCTCGCGCGTTCCCGTTGATGTTGTTCGTATTGCACAGGTTGTAGATGTTGACGCCCCACTCGTTCGACGCTCCGTAGGTCCCTACGTAGTCCGCCGAACAATACTCGTCCGCCTCGGGGTTCTGGATGCTGCGACCACCCGGCCCCGTTTCCTCCGGTGTCAGGTACCCGTCCACGACGAAGCCCATGCCCCACGAAGACATCCGCAGGTTCGCCACCGTCGTCCCGCGGTCCTGGTCCAGCACATCGTCCCCGAACACCCACACGCACGGAGGAACCTGGGAAGCGAACACGTCCCCGCCCCCCGTAGCCCCGGTGTCCGTGAAGTAGACCACCGCATTCGACGCCGGCGCGATGTAGTCCTCGTTCCAGAACAAAGTCCGCTGCATGAACTTCACCCGGGCCGTCGCCGCGTAGGAACCGTCCGAGAGGAAGTTCTGCCGACCGGGCGTGATCAGGTCGAACGGCAGGTAGATGTGGTAATGCCCGCTCACCCCGGCCGAACCGGATTCCCAGTCGTCTCCGCTGTAGTCGATCGGCGCGCCCACGCCCACCAGCCAGCACGCGAACGTCCGGGCGTTCCCGCCCCCGCTGTTGTCCGTGTACCCGACATTCAAGACCCAGTGCGGCTGCGGCTCCTTGTCCAGCGTCAGGGTCACGCTCCACTGCACGTTGTCCGACGCCACGATCCCGCGAGCGCCCACGGAATAGTTGCTCCACGTCGCCGTCGTGGAACTTGGCGAGTTCACGATGTCCGACGTGGAGTTGCTGTTGAACCGGAAGCACACCATCGGCGGGAGCGCGGGGTCCAGCAGAGCGTCCCCGTAGATCACCTGCCCGTCCGGGCCCAGGTCATGATCCCGTATCGGGATGCGGATGGATGAGTTCGCCGAAAGGTACCCGAGCACCAGCACGCCGCGCATCTGCTCGATGTGCGTGGCCAAGGCGATCGGATCGTCCGCCACCTGGTTCCCGGTACCCCATGCGGGCAACGGTATCCCCGCCGCAGACGCCGCGAACGTGCCCTCCGTGAAGTTCTCGAAAGGCGACGTGGTGAACCAGACCGGGATCCAGGCGTTGTTCCCGCTCTCGTCGAACCAGTTCCCGTTGCTGAAGTAGTAGTAGTGTCCCTCGTAGACGTACCACGCCCCGTTTGCCGGCGGACCGGACGGTATCGTGCCACCGGGCGGTACCGTGAGCGCCCCACCCTTGCCGCCCGGCATCTGGCGCTTCGGGAATCTCACAGGAATTCCGCCCCCGATGCGTTCCAGCCGGTTGTGCCCCAGTGGGCGAACGTCTTGTTCGTGATCACCGTGGACTCATGCCCCTCGCGCACCGCCTCGAACCGCACCATCTCCATCGACGCCACGTGCTTGCTCACGACACGCCACGTCCGCAGCGTACCCGACCACGGGTCCACGACCGGTACGCGGTCGTTCAACTGGATGGGCAACCCGCGAATTCCCATCGTCCAGGACAGGACCAGCGGATAGTTCCCGTACTGCTCGAACAAGAGCCGCGCCGCAAGCAACGCCTGCCGGCTGAATGCCATGTAGGGAGCCGTCACCGTCCGGGACAGCCGCCCGATGTTCCCCTCGTGCGCCGTGGACCGCCACGACACGCTGACACCCTGGTACTGGAGCACCACTTCCCGCGCCGCAAGGTCCATCGGACGGGACAGCCTCCAGTCCGAGCCGTCCTCGGCGCGGATCGGGTCGGGCCAGTACGAGGGCCAGATCCCGAAGTCGCCGCACTGCCCGGGGAACTCCGAGGCCGCCGCAATCAAGCCCGTCTCCGTGGTCCAGAGCGAGCACATGCAGGACTTCGCCACGAGTAGCGAGGCGTCCCCGATCGTCGTACCACGCTTGATCGTTCCGTACAGGTTCCAGTCCAAGGACGGCAGCAGCTCCAGGACCGACGTGAAGCTCTGATCGAACCCCGCCGGATACGTCACCGTCGTGTTCGCCGCGAAGAAGTAGGACACGGCATTCAGGATGAACGTGGGTGTGAAGGTGAACTCCCACGGAAGCTCCGTGTCCTTCGCGTAGGTCAACACGGGGACCGCGGTGACTGTCACCTTGCCCGGATCCAGCAGCACGTCCGAGACGAGCCCGGTGAACACTGGGATAGCCTCCCACGTGCCGTCCGCGCGCTGCACCTCGATCTCGTACACGATCTCGTCCAAGAACCAGTCCTGCGGCTGCTTGTTCGCGAGAAGCGACCCGGACACGTCATCGGGCGTCAACAGGTTGTCCGCGTTCTGGAGCTCGAACGTCACCCCGGGGAACTTCTCTCCGGAGAGGTACGCGCCGAGGTCGTGCGCGACCCTGGGCATGGCCCCGCCGACCACGCGGTCCGTCATGTCCAGCACGCCGCCTTGGAGGTTCCAGGTCACCTTCGGGCGGGCGGTGACCTCTGGCTTCGTCAGGGCGAGGGCCGTGGCGGCGTCGAGCTGGATCATGCCGGCACCAGGAGCGAGTCCGGTTCCCGCCCCGCCTCCACAAGCGAGGCCGTGGCGAGGATCTGGTCCGGCGCGAACGCCCCGCGCCAGACCTCGGACACGTTGGTCAGGCGGTAGAAGCGCCCGTAGGTGTTGCGGAGGTTGGACGCCCACTTCTCGGCCGTGGTGCGCTCGTACCAGTCCAGGATGGTCGCTGCGTCCTTGACCTCGCCGTCGATGCGAACGTTCTGCACGCGCAGCCCGAGCAGCGTGACCCCGGCGAGGGACGGGGCAATGTCGATGCCCGTGCCGAACGTCGGTTCCCAGTTCTGGGAGGCATCGGAGACAGCGGAGGCCCCGTTCACGTACATCACCCGCGCGATGTCGTGGTCCGTGGCCTCGTGCTCCCAGGTCAGCGCGAGGTGGTACCACGTGCCCGCGGCGAGGTTCACGGAGTAGGACAGGGAGCTTCCGCCCGTCGTGTTCGTGAACCATTGAATGACCGAGGCCGACGAGTTGTAGAAGACCGCGAACCGCTCGGCCCCGGCCACGCCCGACCCGGACAGGATCGAGTACGTGGACGCCCCGTCGTCCCCGGGCCAGTAGAAGGACAGCCCCAGCGTGCCAGCCCAGGCCGGGATCGGCACGGGGAAGTTCAGCGTCTCCGCGTTCCGCGTCCCCGCCGCCCCGTTCGTGACCACGAGCGCCGTAGCCACGGGCTTCGCTTCGAGCTGCCAGCCCCACGCCCAGCACACCGCGGCCTGCGTGACTCCGGTCTTGATCGTGATGTCCCCCACGACCTCCCCGGCAATCGTCGCCCCCGTCGCCTCGTACCGCGTCCAGGTGTCCGTGAGGTCGATCACGGCAGTCGCCGCCCGCTCGTTCGCCGCAGACGCCGCCCCGGCCCGGAACGTGAGGATGACCTGGCCGTGCCCCTTCAGCCAGCACGAGACCGTGTACGTGGTGGACGCAACAACGGTCACGTCCGTCGAGTTCGCGTTCGCGCCGAGCCCTACCGCCGTCGAGAACGCCACGCGCAGGCTCCCCGCACGGAAGGCAGCCGGGATGTTCGCGTCGTCCGGGTCGCAGGGCGGGAGCACGTTCGCGTCGTAGGCCACGGACACGGCCCCCGACGAGGCCGTGAAGTAGAGCGTGCCCGTCTGCGCGGAGGACCGCTCCAGGATGTTCGTGGTGCCCCCGCCGATCTCCAGCGCCGGCCCGAGCCGCCCGCCCGGGTACCTCGGCACACCCGTCGCCGCATGCGTCACCTTGCCCGTGCGCGGATCCACGAACGACCCGATGCCCGACCGCGCGAACGTCCCGGCCTTCCCGATCAGCGGCAGGAGCGCCGTGCCCCGGTACCCCTTCCAGCAGAAGACCGTGGTCTCGTCGTAGTCCTCGCCGAACGTGACCAGGTGCCGCTCCGCCTCCAGGTACGCCGCGAGGTCGTAGTTCGCCGCGTCGTAGAAGTCCACGGACACGTCTACGTCCCGCAGGATCGCCGCGCGCACCCGCTGCTCGATCCCATCCCAGGACACGTGCGACACGTCCAGCTCCTGCCGGGAGAAGGACGGGATGTTGTCCACGGGCGCAGCGTCGGCCTCGATGATCTGGTGGTCAGGCCGCAGGGCATTCCCGGCGACCAGGGCCACGGTGAAGGTCGGGCTTCCCGCGGTCACGAAGGTTCCGGCCGCGAAGGACACGCTCACGCCCTCATGGACGAGCACCACGTCGGTCGCCGCATAGCCGTAGTCCGTGCCGAGATTCAGGAATCCGGACTCGGTGCCGTCGGACCAGTTCACGACGATCGTGGACGCCGTGCCGATGAGCCCGCCCGTGGTCACACCGAAGGTCAGCGTCTTGTTCGTGTCGCCGATGTAGGTCCCGCTCATCGTGGGCGTCGGGTTGGTGGACCAGGAGCCCGTGGCGGGCGTTCCGATGGAACCTCGGCGCTCGGGGGCGGACTGGATGTCGAGGTGGAAGGGCATCAGACCTGCTCCATCACGCGCTTGAGGTGCGAGGCGGCAGCGCGGACCTCGGACTGGCTTCCGAAGACCGTGGAGATGGAGGCTTGCACGATGACGGGCCGGGAGAAGTCACCCGTGGACACCTGGGGCGGACGGAAGGCGCGCGAGGACTCGGGCAGGCCCATCGGGATGGATCCGCCGCCCCCGCCACCGGCCGCGGCCGTTGCCGCCTGGATCGCCCCGGCCACGTTCCCGCCGCCGCCCATGATCGCCGAGAGTACCGCCGACACGACCTGCCGGGCGATGAGCCGGTTTACCCACGCGAGCATGTCCGCGACCATCGCGCGGAACAGGCGCTTGCCGATGTCGGCGAACTCGGCCTGCTTCGTCTGGACCAGGGCCAGCCCGCGAGACCACGAATCCGCCCACCGGAAGGCCCCATCCACGAGGGTCGAACCGAGGCTTTCCGCCTGAATCTCCACCTCCTGGATGCCATCGCGCAGCGCGTCGTACTGGTCCCGCAGGTCGGCGAGGTGGCCCACCCGCTCCTCCAGCGCCTTGTTCTGCTTCTCCTCCTCCGCGCT
>CAZRFC010000297.1:0-5538 GCA_964598975.1 uncultured Mycobacterium sp.
GACGCCATCATCCGAACGGCGGCCCGGCTGGAAAGCCAGGCAGAGCCGGCAGCGGCATAAAAAGAGAAACCCCGCCGGGGCGGGGCATTCCGAGCCAATAAATTAACAACAATAATTGCAAAGGTATGAAAAATAACCAGAAAATCAACTTGCCCGCCGTAGTCGAGGACGACGTATCCTTCTTCCATCAGGCCGCCATGGCCATGCGCCAGGGGCTGGCCACCGCTGCTATGCGGGTAGAGGACAGGGCGGCGGCCCTGCGCCAGCAGGTGGCAAGCACGAAATCCGCAATCGCGGCGCGGCCAATAGTGTCTGACTACAGCCGCAAGATCAGCGGCGGGGCCTTCCCCGTCCGGGTTAATGGACAGTGGGTGGACGTGGCAGCCGCCGACTTTCTGGGTTGGCTGTTCCAGGCTGGCCACATCGAAGAGTACTCCGATGCCGGCGAAATCCGGAATATGGGGTATGTGTACACCGAACAGGAGTTCCTGGAATGGCTACACCAGCTGGAGGGCCTGCTCGCCAGCTACTTCCAGGCTACCGGCAGCGCGCCGGATTACTTAACCGCCAACGACGATCAGATATGAGTAGCAAGGAAGTAACCAAGCAAGACGGCGCCACTGGGATTAACGCCAAGCAGGTGGAATCCTTCACAAAACTACTCCACACCGAGCCAGCGCCGAGGGACGTACTCGTGAATAAGAACGCAGGCGGGAGTAAGTACCTGCCCATCTCCATAATCGAGACCAAGCTCGACGAAATGTTCTTCGGCCTATGGCAGGCCAAGAACTTCCGTTGGCAGGTGGTCGCTAACGAGATAGTTGGCTCAATCGAATTAGGCGTGTTCCACCCGGTAGCGAAAGAGTGGGTGTGGCGCGAGGGCGCCGGGGCGGTACTTATCCAGCAGGCGAAAGGGAGCGCGATAACCGATATCGGCTCCAAAATAAAGAACACGCTCGTTAAGGACTTCCCCCACCTGAAGGCTGAGTGCATCAAGAACGCAGCCAAGAGCCTAGGGGTAGCCTTCGGGCGCAACCTCAACCGCGCCTATTGGGATGAATACCAGCCGTTGTCGGAGAAGATGCAGCAGAGCAAAGATGATGAAATCCTAGCACTGCTGGACAGCGCCAAAACGCCGGGCGAAATCAACCGCCTATGGAAGGCACACCCCGAATGGCACACGAATGAAGTCCTCATGGATGTATTCATCCAGAGGGCAAGGACAATACAAAGCAGTAATGGAAACAGCAACAATAACGAGTAGGGATGTGATACAAGCCCTTTGGGATGGCCAGATGCACCTGAGCCATTCCAGCCTGGAGGCCTTCATAAAAAGCCCGGCGCATTTCATCCAGTACAAAACCCGGATGAAAGAGAAAACGCCAGCGATGCTCTTCGGGCAGCTATTCCATTGCATGGTGCTAGAGCCGGACGAGGTTGAGGAACGCTTTGCCGTTGCGCCTAACTGCGACCGCCGGACTAAGGAAGGCAAGGCTGAATATAGCGCCTTCCTGCTGGAATGCGGAAGCCGGGAAATAGTCAGCCACTCCGACTTTGAAACCGCCGCCCGGATGAAAGAGGCGGTATATGCCAATGACGCCTCATCCTGGGTTCTGGACAGGATTACCAGGACTGAAGTGAAGGTGGAATGGAACCAGGGCGGGTTTCAGTGGGTGGGGTTTCAGGACGGTGCAGGCGATGGCGTTTTGCTCGACCTGAAAACCATTGCCGACGCCGACCCTAGGAAAGTAGAGCGGGCGATCAGGTACGAGGGCTACGCCCGGCAGGCGGCACATTATACAATTGGGGCTGGATACCCCGCCTATGATTACTACCTGGTAGCTATAGACAAGAGCTGCCACGTCACCACCGCTAGGGTTAAGGAAGGCACTATCGGCGTAGCATGGGATGAAATTAAGTACTACACCGCCGCTCTGAAGCGGTGTATGCTTAACAATGATTGGTCCAAATCCTACGACTTCTGGGGCCCGGCAGCTGGTATATTCGAAATATGATGGACGTAACCTTAACGTACTATGGCCGCGTCAAGGACGGCACTATAGAACTGCCCGGCAAACGCTTCCGGCAGGAGGTGGCCAGGGCGTTCGAGGGCAAGCCAATAGAGGTTGTTGTCAGGCGCAGGAAGAAAATCCGGTCGCCAGAGCAGAACCGGTACTATTGGGGCCTTGTCCTCAATATCCTTGCGGCTCAGTTCAGGATATGGTCGCCGGATGTAGAAGTAGATTGTGAATTGGTGCATGAGTGGTGCAAGGATCGGTTCCTGCCAATGGTGCAAGATTGGGAAGACGTAACCCTGTCTGCGCCGGACGGAAAATGGGAAAGCCGCCGGACGACCACCAGGCTGAGCACGGCCCAGTTCATGGACTACATTGCCCTGATCCAGCAATGGGCCGCCGAATGGGGCCTGGTAATCCCTGACCCCGTAGATTGGAGCTTTGAAAGTACGGAAGCGACGGATATAGACAAGCGATAGGATTCCATTTTTCCCATGTATATCCCGGCTTCGTTGGCCGGCCCAGCCTCCCCCCGGCTGGCTTTTAAGTTTCCGGCAGGATGGAAAAGCGGTAATTCGCCGGGCTCATAACCCGGAGACGGTGGTTCGAATCCACCTCCTGCAACTAAGCTAGGTTTATGATTTGTTAGTACTTTGCCCGGCGCCGCTTCCGGCGCGGGGCCTTTTGAAATGTAGTTTTCTCACATAGCGCCAGGCCCTGCCGGAAGGTAGGGCCGGGCCATTAAAATGGAATATGCAACGCGAAAAAGACAACCAGTTCACTACCGCCCTGGCCATCGCCATGCTCCTGCTCTGGCTGGCCGGCATGGCGCTGGGGCTGGTAATACAGTAATTAGGAATTATGGCAATTATCATCATCGCTGTCATCGCCTGCCTGCCCTGGCTGGCGGAGGCGCAAAAAAATCGAAAATGAGTAGAAAATTGTATGCCCGTCTCGGGGAAAGAAAGGCAAAGCCGGCTCAGCCGGATGGGCCGGTTGATTATACCACCATGTCCCTCGACCAGCTCAAGGCCTGCCGGGCAAGCCTGGAAATGTGGGAAACCACTATCACCTATCCGGGGGCACTGGAGGACATTAAGGCCAGGCTAGCGGTGGTCAATGCCATGATTAAGAAAAGAGAGCAAGCAGAGAGTTAGTTTCCCTGCCCCGGCCCGTATTTCTGGAAGGCAGGGCCGGGGCTTTTTGAAAATTTTCACAATAAAAATAGAACATGAAGAACATCTTAATCACAACCGAATGGCGCGGGGTTTTCCTAGCGCAAGTAGATGAAAACGCAGACCTGAGCCTAAGGTGGTCTCGCACCCTGAATGGCCTCAAAAACGTGATCATGGTAATCAATTGGCGTAACGAGCTTGGCGTTACGGGCATCTGCACGGCCGGCCCGGAGAACTGCTTTCTTTCCCCGCCCACTCCCAACGTCCCGGCCCTGCCCGGGGTAACCGGAATATTCGAGATAATAGATTCGGCCGCCGCGAAAATATGGAAGCATGGAACTTAAAGTTAAGGAAGTTCTAACGGCGCATGATGTCATTCTGGCCGGCGCATGCCGGAGCCAGGTGTTTGAGTGGTGCAGCAAAAACAATATATGGGCATGCAGCACAAAAGAGGCTATAACCTTAGCCTCTGAAAGCGAGCTTTCATATATAGAGAAAGCTGCCGGGTTGCGCGGCAACGGTTACGGCTATGGCTATGGCAACAGTGACGGCGACAGCGACGGCGACGGCTATGGCGACGGCTATGGCGACGGCTATGGCGACAGCTACAGCGATGGCAACGGCGATGGCAATGGCAACGGTTATAGCAACGGCAACGGCAACGGCAACGGAGCCGGCGACGGTGACGGCAATGGCAACGGTTATGGCAATGGCAACGGTTATGGCAATGGCTATGGCTGCGGCTACGGCAATGGCAACGGCTACGGCCTCGGCAAGGGCTACGGCAATGGCAATGGAAACGGCTTATAACCCGAAAGGGAGGCCCGCGCCCTGTTTCTTCATGATTCAGGCGCGGGCCATTAAAAAAACGAAATGGAGTACAGCATATACATAGACCAAAACCACTCCCAGCAATGGGGGTTGACCCTTTCTGAAGCTGCAATATTCAGCTTCTGCACCAAGTTGGCATCCTGGGCAACCCCGATAATAATAGAAGGCGAAGTATGGTACTTCGCAAGCAGGACAAAGGTACTGGAAGAAATGCCGATCATAACTGACAAGGCAGACACAATCTATAGGATATACAAGGCACTAAGCGAGAAAGGCGTAATACGTTGGAGGAAGTACCAGGGCAAGGACTGCCTACAGATGACCGAAAAAGGGAAGATGTGGAACTCGGAAAAAAATCCGAGAAACTCGGAAAATTTTCCGAAAAACACTCAAGAACTCGGAAAATTTTCCGAAAAAACTCGGAAAATTTTCCGAAAAAACTCGGAAAATTTTCCGACATATCATAGTACTATAGATCATAATACCATAGATCATAGAGAGTGTGCTACCCCCGCCCAAGAAGGCGAATACAGCCAACCAACCATTACTAGCCAACCAGCCCCACCCCCCGATAGCGCGCCGCCCCCCTCCCCGAAGCGCAGCCGCTTCGCCGCCCCCGGCTTAGAGGAGATAATCTCCTACATGGAGGATTTGGCGGCCGACCCGAAATGGCTGCCCAGGTTCTGCGCCAACCCGGACGAAACCGGCATAAGGATACACAGCTATTACGAATCTAATGGCTGGAAGGTAGGGCGCAACGCAATGAAGGACTGGAAAGCAGCCTGCCGTAACTGGCTGCTCAACAACGAAAAATATGGAAAGAAAAACAATGTTTCCGGCACAAAGCAGCCGGCTCGAATTATCAGCGAGGACACCCATCGCCGGGCCCTCGCCATCACCCTGTCCGAGCTTGGTATTACAAGCGGCTAAGGACAGCGGGCAGCCTGCGGCTCTGGTTAATGCGTCGGTTGTCGGGTGGAGCAGCCAGATACGCCGCATGGATAAGCTGCAGGCCGCCGCTCTCATCCAGGCAGAACTGGAAAAGGTGGCCGAAAGCTATGGCGCCCGCCTGGAAGCCGGCCCGGCAGTGATATCTGAATGCACGCAACTTATAATTGCCAAGTTCGCCGGCATTGGCGTGAATGAAATCAGGGAAGCGTACCGGATGAAAGCCGCCGGCGAGCTTAATATCCCGAAAGGGAAAGGCGAAATGTGGGGCGGCATGTTCGATGCCGGGCAATTAGGAGTGGTACTGAGCGCATACATGGAGCAGCGCCGGAAGGCCCTGGGCGCCTACCTGCGCGGGCATCAAGAGGCTGCCGAAAAGGCGCAAAAGGAAAGGCGGGCCCAGGAGCGGCAGGCTGAGTTTGACCGCCGCTTTCCTGAGATCATCTCCCGGATGCAGGCCAGGGCGAAAGACTGGCGGGACTGTCCTGCCCACCTGTATGAAGGCGCCAGGCGGCGGGGCTTGTTTCAGTTCGATAGCGCGCAGGAGGCCCATGATATTTTTCAGGACG
>CAZRFC010000298.1:0-5513 GCA_964598975.1 uncultured Mycobacterium sp.
TGGCCTTCAACACGCCCTACAAGCTGTTCAAGCGGTACGCCTCGCACGAGGGCGGGATCGCCGACACCGCGATCGTGTCCTGGCCGGCCGGCATCAAAGCCCACGGGGAGGTGCGGGACAACTACGTCAACGTCGCCGACATCACTCCGACCGTCTACGAGCTGCTGGGCATCGCCCCGCCGGACACCGTCGGCGGAGTGCCGCAGCGACCGCTCGAAGGGGTGAGTTTCGCTGCGGCCCTTCATGATCCGGCCGCGGATACCGGCAAGACGACGCAGTTCTACTCGATGCTCGGCACCCGCGGCATCTGGCATGACGGCTGGTTCGCCAACACCGTACACGCCGCCAGCCCGGCCGGGTGGGGGCACTTCGACGACGACCGTTGGGAGCTGTTCAACATCGCCGCCGACCGCAGCCAGTGCCACGACCTGGCGGGGGAGAACCCCGCCAAACTCGAGGAACTGAAAGACCTGTGGTTCACCGAGGCCGGCAAATACAACGGGCTTCCGCTCGGCGACCTCAACGTGTTCGAGACGTTCACCCGGTTCCGGCCCACCCTGACAGCCGGGCAGACCACCTTCACCTACTACCCGGGCACCGCGCCGGTCGGACTGGGCGCGATGGTGGAACTGCGGGGGATGTCGTTCTCGGTGCTCGCCGAGGTTGCCGTGGATTCGGCTGCCGCCGAAGGTGTGCTGTTCAAACAGGGCGCCGGCCACGGCGGGCACGTCCTCTTCGTCGAGGGCGGGCGGCTGCGCTACGTCTACAACTTCATGGGCGAGGACGAGCAGTCGGTGACAGCCCCCGATCCGATCCCGCTCGGCAAGCACGTCTTCGGGGTGCGCTACGACCGCACCGGCACCGCCGAGGGCAGCCACACCCCGCTGGGAACCGTGTCGCTGTACGTCGACGACGCCGTCGTGGCCACCCTCTCGGATGTCCGCGCCCACCCGGCCACCTTCGGCCTGGCCGGCGCGTCGGTCCAGGTCGGGCGCAACAGCGGCCAACCGGTGTGCGGGGCCTACGCCGCGCCGTTCGAGTTCACCGGTGGAACCATCGCGAAGGTCGTGGTCGACGTCTCCGGCACGCCGTACGTCGACCGGGAGCGGGAGCTGGCGCTGGCCTTCGCCCGGGACTGAGGCCGCCGCGTCCCGCGGGGGCCGCTGAGTCCCTCGCGAGCCCCCGCGTCCTCGAGCCCCCGCGTCGATCGAGGAACCCCGCATACGTTTCTCGAGAAGCGGTATGCGCCAGTCCTCACTCGACGCGGACTTGGACTCGACGCGGACTTAGGCTGGTTCCGTGCTGACCGAACTCGTCGACCTGCCCGGCGGCTCATTCCGGATGGGCTCGACGAGCTTTTACCCGGAAGAGGCGCCGATCCACACCGCCACCGTCGGGGCCTTCGCGATCGAACGCCACCCGGTGACCAATGCGCAATTCGCGGCATTCGTCGAGGACACCGGCTACATCACCGTCGCGGAACGCCCACTGGACCCGGCGCTGTATCCGGGCGTGGCCGAAGAGGACCTGCAACCGGGAGCCTTGATCTTCCGCGGCACCCCCGGCCCGGTAAACCTCAGCGACTGGCGGCAATGGTGGGACTGGGCCCCCGGCGCCAGTTGGCGCGAACCCTTCGGGGCCGGCAGCGATATCGCCGGAAAAGACGACCACCCCGTCGTTCAGGTGGCCTATCCCGACGCCGGCGCGTACGCGGCCTGGGCGGGCCGCCGGTTGCCCACCGAGGCGGAATTCGAATACGCCGCCGGTGCCGGCGTGGCTACCCCCTACGCATGGGGTGAGGGTCCGACGGTCGACGGTCAACTGATGGCCAACACCTGGCAGGGCCGCTTCCCGTACCGCAACGACGGAGCGCTGGGTTGGGTGGGCACCTCGCCGGTCGGCACCTTCGCGCCCAATGCGTTCGGCCTGGTGGACATGATCGGAAACGTCTGGGAGTGGACCACCACGAAGTACTCCGAGCGCGGGCACGCCCTGGACGCGCCGGCGAAGACCTGCTGCCCGACTTCGGCCGAACCGGACCCCAGCCTCATCCAGGCGCTCAAGGGTGGCTCGCACCTGTGCGCGCCGGAGTACTGCCACCGCTTCCGGCCCGCGGCCCGGTCCCCGCAATCCCAGGACAGTTCCACCACCCATATCGGGTTCCGCTGCGTCGTCAGCCGCTGAGCCCCCCGCCCCCACCCCCCCCGCGGGTAAGGGTGCGCGGATTTGGCTCCAGGCGTGCCCGTCACCTAGTATTCGGGGGTTGCCTGGGGCAGACCTCGGCCGGCGTTTGAGCTCGATTCCTACGCAGGCCCTGCGTGCCCTCGGGGGACAAGACCAAGCACGACGAGCTTTCTCCCTGCTTGCGCAGGAGTTTTTCGCGTGCACAACGTAGGGAGATCTGGTGATTCAGCAGGAATCGCGTCTCAAGGTGGCCGATAACACCGGCGCCAAGGAGATCTTGTGCATCCGGGTACTCGGTGGCTCGTCGCGCCGGTACGCCGGCATCGGCGACATCATCGTGGCGACCGTCAAGGACGCAATCCCCGGTGGCAACGTCAAGCGCGGCGATGTCGTCAAGGCCGTGGTGGTGCGCACCGTCAAGGAGCGTCGCCGTCCGGACGGCAGCTACATCAAGTTCGATGAAAACGCCGCGGTGATCATCAAGAACGACAACGACCCGCGCGGAACCCGCATCTTCGGCCCGGTTGGCCGCGAGTTGCGGGAAAAGCGCTTCATGAAGATCGTCTCGCTGGCCCCGGAGGTGCTGTAGATGAAGGTCCACAAGGGCGACACTGTGCTGGTCATCGCCGGCAAGGACAAGGGCGCCAAGGGCAAGGTCATCCAGGCCTTCCCCGACCGCAACCGGGTCCTGGTCGAGGGCGTCAACCGCATCAAGAAGCACACCGCCAATTCGACCAACGAGCGCGGCGCCTCCTCCGGCGGCATCGTCACCCAGGAGGCCGCGATCCACGTCTCCAACGTGATGGTCGTGGACTCCGACGGCAAGCCGACCCGTATCGGCTACCGCGTCGATGAGGAAACCGGCAAGCGGGTCCGCATTTCCAAGCGCAACGGCAAGGACATCAAGTCATGACCAGTGTTGATGAGAAGGCCCCAGCGGCAGAGAAAGTGCAGCCGCGACTCAAGCAGCGCTACCGCAGCGAGATTCGCGACACCCTGAACAAAGAGTTCAACTACGCCAACGTCATGCAGATCCCGGGCGTGGTGAAGGTGATCGTCAATATGGGTGTCGGTGACGCCGCCCGCGACGCCAAGCTGATCAACGGCGCGGTCAACGACCTGGCCCTGATCACCGGCCAGAAGCCGGAAATCCGCAAGGCCCGCAAGTCCATCGCGCAGTTCAAACTGCGCGAGGGTATGCCGATCGGCGCTCGGGTGACCCTGCGCGGCGACCGGATGTGGGAGTTCCTCGACCGGCTGGTCTCGATCGCGCTGCCGCGTATCCGCGACTTCCGCGGCTTGAGCGCCAAGCAGTTCGACGGACACGGCAACTACACCTTCGGGCTGGCCGAGCAGTCGGTGTTCCACGAGATCGACGTGGACTCCATCGACCGGCCGCGTGGCATGGACATCACCGTCGTCACCTCGGCGACGAACGACGACGAGGGACGGGCGCTGCTGCGTGCGCTCGGCTTCCCGTTCAAGGAGAACTGAGCAATGGCAAAGAAGGCGTTGGTCAACAAGGCCAATAAGAAGCCGAAGTTCGCCGTGCGGGCCTACACCCGCTGCAACAAGTGCGGTCGCCCGCACGCGGTGTACCGCAAGTTCGGCCTGTGCCGAATCTGCTTGCGGGAGATGGCCCATGCCGGCGAACTGCCCGGCGTGCAGAAGTCGAGCTGGTGAGGAGGAACAGCAATGACGATGACTGACCCGATCGCGGACTTCCTCACCCGACTCCGCAACGCCAATTCGGCGTACCACGACGAGGTGACCCTGCCGCACTCGAAGATCAAGGCCCACATCGCCGAGATCCTGAAGAACGAGGGCTACATCAGCGATTTCCGCACCGAGGATGCTCGGGTCGGCAAGGCGCTGGTGGTCAAGCTCAAGTACGGCCCCAACCGCGAGCGCAGCCTCGCCGGACTGCGCCGGGTGTCCAAGCCCGGTCTGCGGGTCTATGCGAAATCCACCAGCCTGCCGCGGGTGCTGGGCGGTCTGGGCGTGGCGATCATCTCCACGTCCGCCGGCCTGAAGACCGACCGCCAGGCCGCACGTGAGGGCGTGGGCGGCGAAGTCCTCGCGTACGTGTGGTAGCCGGGGACAGGGAAAGCAGGTAGAGAACATGTCGCGTATTGGTAAGCAACCGGTACCGGTCCCGTCCGGTGTCGATGTCAACATCAACGGCCAGAACATCGCCGTCAAGGGTCCCAAGGGCACCCTGGAGATGAACGTCGCCGAGCCGATCGTGGTGTCGCGCAACGAAGATGGCGCCATCGTGGTCAGCCGGCCCGACGACGAGCGGCGCAGCCGTTCGCTGCACGGCCTGTCCCGCACGCTGGTGGCCAACCTGATCACCGGTGTGACCGAGGGTTACACCACCAAGATGGAGATCTTCGGCGTCGGCTACCGCGTGCAGCAGAAGGGCAGCAACCTCGAGTTCGCCCTGGGCTACAGCCACCCGGTCGTCATCGAGCCGCCGGAGGGCATCACCTTCACGGTGGAGGCTCCGACGAAGTTCACCGTGTCGGGCATCGACAAGCAGAAGGTCGGCCAGATCTCGGCGGTCATCCGTCGCCTGCGCCGCCCCGACCCGTACAAGGGCAAGGGCGTGCGTTACGAAGGCGAGCAGATCCGCCGCAAGGTCGGAAAGACAGGTAAGTAACCATGGCGAAGACAGACACCGTCGATCGCACCCCGGTCGGCACCACCGTCTCGGCGGCCCGCCGGGCCTCCCGGCTGCGTCGGCACAACCGGCTCCGCAAGAAGGTGGCCGGCACCGAGCAGCGTCCCCGCCTGGTGGTCAACCGCTCCTCGCGGCACATCCACGTCCAGTTGGTCAACGACGCCAACGGCACCACCGTCGCTGCGGCGTCCTCCATCGAGGCCGACGTCCGTGCGGTCGAGGGCGACAAGAAGGCCCACGCCAAGCGGGTCGGCCAGTTGATCGCCGAGCGCGCCAAGGCCGCCGGCATCGAGACCATCGTGTTCGACCGCGGTGGTAACACCTACGGCGGTCGGATTGCCGCACTGGCCGACGCCGCCCGCGAGAGCGGACTGAAATTCTGATGCTCGCGAACACTATGAATGACGGAAGGACCCTCTGATGGCGGAGCAGACTTCGGCTCCCGAGGTGGCCCAGGACAGCGGTGCCCCCTCTGCGGGCAGCAATACCGACGAGCGCGGTGGCCGCGGCGGCCGCGGCGGTCGCGGCGATCGCGGCCGGCGGGATGACCGCGGTGGCCGGGGCGGCCGGGATGCCGGCGAGAAGAGCCAGTACCTCGAGCGCGTCGTCACGATCAACCGCGTCTCCAAGGTGGTCAAGGGTGGCC
>CAZRFC010000299.1:0-5490 GCA_964598975.1 uncultured Mycobacterium sp.
ATTAGATGATCTTCTGGGCGACCAGGTACTCGGCGATTCTGGTGCCGCCGTCGCCCTCGTCGGCCACCTTCTCGCCGGCCGTCTTCGGCGGCTTCGGGGTGGAGTTCAGGACGGTCGACCCGGCGTTCTCGCGACCGACCTCGTCGGCCTCGACGCCGATGTCGGCGAGCGTCAGGGTGGCCACTTCCTTCTTCTTGGCGGACATTATGACCTTGAAGGAGGGGAAGCGCGGCTCGTTGATCTTCTCGGTGACGCTGACGATGGCCGGCAGCGTGGCCTCGACGCTGAACACGCCCTCGTCGGTCTCCCGCTCTCCGCTGATCGTCGAGCCCTCGACGGTGATCTTGCGCATGTGGGTCAGCTGAGGCAGACCCAGGTACTCGGCGATGATCGCCGGAACCGCACCGCCGGTGCCGTCGGTCGCCTCGTTGCCGGCGATCACGAGTTCGACACCCTCGACAGCGCCCAGTGCCCGGGCCAGCGCCCAGCCGGTCTGCACCATGTCGGATCCGTGCAGACGGTCGTCGAGCAGGTGCACGCCCTAGTCGGCTCCCATCGACAGCGCCTTGCGGATCGCCTCGGTGGCTCGCGCCGGGCCGGCGGTCAGCACCGTGACGGTGCTCGCCTCGGGGGCCCCGCCGGCGGCGATCTCCCGCTCCTTGATCAGCAGCGCCTCCTCGACGGCGCGCTCGTTGATCTCGTCCAGCACGGCATCGGCCGCCTCGCGATCGAGAGTCCAGTCATCGGCGGAGAGCTTGCGCTCCGACCACGTATCTGGAACCTGTTTGATCAGCACAACGATGTTCGTCATCGTCTTCTCGGTCCTCCTGGCAGGCATCCGGCGGCCGACCGGCCGCTGGCTTTGGGTCTGTTAAACGCTGACCACATCATGTTACTAGCCGGTAACTTGTGGTGGTTCGCACCCTAACGATAGCTGGCCGGAGAGGGTGTTCCCGCAGGCCCGGCGACACCGGGCAGGTTGGGGATATCGAGGTTTCGACGTTAGCCTGCGAGGCGATGAGCACGCACCTGACCAACCCCGCCGAAGGCGGTCTGCCGCTGACCGGCGAGCGGACCGTGCCGGGCCTGGCGGAGGAGAACTACTGGTTCCGCCGACACGAGGTCGCCTACCAGTACTGCGCCCCCATGTGCGCAGGTCAGGACGTATTGGAGGCCGGCTGCGGAGAGGGTTACGGCGCCGCTCTGCTGGCCGAGACCGCACGGCGGGTGGTGGCCGTCGACTACGACGCGGCCACCGTTGCGCACGTGCGTTCCCGCTACCCGTCGGTGGAGGTCACCGAGGGAAATCTGGCGGCGCTACCCCTGCCCGACGCGGCCGTGGACGTGGTGGTGAACTTCCAGGTCATCGAGCATTTGTGGGATCAGCCACAGTTCATTACCGAATGCTTACGGCTGCTGCGCCCCGGCGGCCGGTTGCTGATATCCACGCCGAACCGGATCACCTTCACCCCGGGCAGCGACACGCCGGTCAACCCGTTCCACACCCGCGAACTCAATGCCGCTGAACTGCGGGAACTGTTGGAAAGCGGCGGCTTCGTGGTGGAGTCGATGAGCGGGGTCTTTCATGGCCCCAGGCTGCTGGAGATGGATGCGCGGCACGGTGGTTCGATCATCGACGCCCAGATCACGCGCGCCCTGGCCGACGTCCCGTGGCCCGCGGAGCTGCTGGCCGATGTCGCGGCGGTCCGATGCGAGGACTTCGAGATCATCGGCGAGCGGGAGCGCGACATCGATGACAGCCTGGACCTGCTGGCGATCGCGGTACGCCCGTGACTTCCCATGTGCGACAGCACGTCCCGGGCCAGTTCAGCCTGGTCCTGCATACCCACCTGCCGTGGCTGGCCCACCACGGGCGCTGGCCGGTGGGCGAGGAATGGCTGTTCCAATCCTGGGCGGCGGCCTACCTGCCGCTGATCAGGGTGCTGCGATCGCTGGCCGCCGAGGGGCGCCGCGGGCTGATCTCACTGGGCCTGACCCCGGTGGTCACCGCCCATCTCGACGACCCGTACTGCCTCGACGGGATGAACCACTGGCTGGCCAACTGGCAGTTGCGCGCACTGGAGGCCGCGAATCTGCGCACCCCGACCGGCGCCGCCGCCGGCACTGCGACCACGCCGGAAGCCCTGCGGCAGTTCGGGATTCGCGAATACGACGAGGCCACCCGTGCGCTGGAGGATTTCAATGCGCTGTGGCGCCACGGCGGCAGCCCGCTGCTGCGGGAACTGATCGACGCCGGCACGGTCGAACTCCTCGGCGGCCCGCTCGCACATCCGTTCCAGCCACTGCTGCACCCTCGCCTGCGTGAGTTCGCCCTACGCGAGGGCCTGGCCGACGCCGGTCAGCGACTCGGCCACACCCCGGTCGGGATCTGGGCCCCGGAGTGCGCTTACGCACCCGGGATGGAGCGCGACTACGCCGCCGCAGGCGTCGGCCACTTCATGGTCGACGGGCCCTCGCTGCACGGCGACACCGCACTGGGCCGTCCGGTCGGCGACACCGACGTGGTGGCGTTCGGCCGCGACCTGCAGGTCAGCTACCGGGTGTGGTCGCCGCGATCCGGCTACCCCGGTCACGCCGCCTACCGGGACTTCCACACCCACGACCACCTCACCGGGCTCAAGCCTGCCCGGGTGACCGGCCGCAACATCGACGCCGACGCAAAGGCACCGTACGACCCGCAGCGCGCCGACCGGGCCGTCGACGCCCACGTCGCCGACTTCGTCGACCTGGTGCGTTCCCGGTTGATCAGCGAGTCCGAGCGGATCGGCCGGCCGGCGCACGTGGTGGCCGCCTTCGACACCGAGTTGTTCGGCCACTGGTGGTACGAAGGTCCGGTCTGGCTGGAACGGCTGCTTCGGGCGCTACCCGAAGCAGGCATCCGGGTCGGAACACTGAGGGACGCCAAGGAGAACGGATTTCTCGGCGACCCAGTGGAATTGCCGCCAAGTTCATGGGGCTCGGGCAAGGACTGGCAGGTATGGGCCGGCGAGCAGGTGGCCGATCTCGTCCAGCTCAACGCCGAGGTCGTCGACACCGCGCTGTCAACCGTCGACAAGGCACTTGCCCAGACCGACACCGTCGCGATGCGCGACCCGGTCGCCGATCAGATCCTGCGCGAGACGCTGCTGACGGTCTCCAGCGACTGGCCGTTCATGGTGAGCAAGGACTCGGCCGCCGGCTACGCCCGCTACCGGGCACACCTGCACGCCCACGCCACCCGGGAGATCGCCGACGCGCGGGCGGCCGGCCGCCGATACGCCGCGAAACGGCTGGCGGCGGGCTGGAACCGCGCAGACGGACTGTTCGGGGCGCTGGACGCGCGGCGACTGCCCCGCGGATGAAGGTGCTGCTGGTCTCCTGGGAGTACCCGCCGGTCATCATCGGCGGACTTGGCCGACACGTCTACCAGTTGGCCACCGCGCTGGCCGCCGCTGGCCATGACGTTGTGGTGCTGGCACGGCAGCCCTCCGACACCGACCCGGCCAGCCACCCGACCACCAACATCCGCAGCGAGGGTGTCCGGGTGATCGCCGCCGCGCACGACCCGCACGAGTTCGACTTCTTCTCCGACATGATGGCCTGGACCCTGGCGATGGGCCACGCGATGCTGCGTGCCGGCCTGCGACTGCACGGCGACTGGAAGCCCGACGTCGTACATGCCCACGACTGGCTGGTGGCCCACCCAGCGGTTGCGCTGGCGGAGTTCTTCGACGTCCCACTGATTTCGACGGTGCACGCCACCGAGGCAGGTCGGCATTCGGGCTGGCTGTCCGGGCCGACCAGTCGGCAGGTCCATGCCGTCGAGTCCTGGCTGACCCGTGAATCGGACTCGCTGATCGCCTGCTCGGCGTCGATGTCCGAGGAAATCACCGGACTGTTCGGTCCCGGACTGTCGGAGATAACCCGGATCCCAAACGGGATCGATTGCAGCCGTTGGCCATTCGCGCGGCGTCGGCACCACTCCGGCCCATCGGAACTGTTGTTCTTCGGGCGCCTGGAGTACGAGAAGGGCGTGCAGGACGCCATCGCGGCCCTGCCCCGTATCCGCCGTAGACATCCCGGAACCACCCTGACCGTCGCCGGGGGCGGCACCCAGCAGGACTGGCTGGTCGACGTGGCCCGTAAACACAAGGTGCTCAAGGCGGTTCGCTTCCTCGGCGAGGTGGATCACGATCAACTGCTGGCTCTGCTGAACCGCACCGACGCGGCCGTACTACCCAGCCACTACGAGCCCTTCGGCATCGTCGCGTTGGAGGCCGCCGCGGCGGGGGCCCCACTTGTGACCACAAATGTCGGTGGACTCGGCGAGGCGGTCATCGACGGTGAGACCGGGATGTCCTGCCCGCCAAACGATGTCGCGGCGCTAGCCCGGGCGGTATGCGCGGTTCTGGAAGATCCGGCGGCCGCCCAGCGCCGCGCGATAGCGGCCCGGGAAAGGCTCACCTCGGAATTCGACTGGGGCAGCGTGGCAGCGGTGACGGCCCAGGTTTACCTGGCGGCCAAGCGGCGCGAACGCGAACCGCTGGGGCGTCGGCCGATCGTCGAACACGCCCTGCCCGACCGCTAGCCACCTCATCCCCTCATCTCCCGCATCCACCCGCATCCCCCTGCATCCCCCTGCGCGAGCAGACGCAAACTCGCACAAATTCCGGCGATTTCGTGCGATTTTGCGTCTGCTCGCGGGGGCATGACGCGGGGAAGGAAACTAGCGGGAGGCCTTCTTGCGTTCGATATCGGCCAGGTGTGCGGCAAGTTCGGCGCGCTGGGCCGCGGAGGTCTCCCAGGCCAGCTTGCGGTTCTTGACCACCTTGGCCGGGGAGCCGACGGCGATCGAGTAGTCCGGGATGTCGCCCTTGACCACGGCGTGGGCACCCAGCACACAGCCACGCCCGATCCGGGTGCCGCGCAGGATGGTGACCTTGGCCGCGATCCACACGTCCGGGCCGATACGCACCGGGGTCTTGACGATGCCCTGGTCCTTGATCGCCATCTCGATGTTGTCCATCTTGTGGTCGAAGTCGCAGACGTAGCACCAATCGGCCATCAGTGCGGACTCGCCGAATTCAATGTCGAGATAGCAGTTGATGACGTTGTCGCGGCCGAAGACCACCTTGTCACCCAGACGAAGCGAGCCCTCGTGGGCGCGAATGGTGTTCTTGTCGCCGATGTGCACCCAGCGGCCGATCTCCATCTGGGCCAGTTCCGGGGTGGCGTGGATCTCGACGTTCTTGCCGAGGAACCCCATGCCGCGGGTGATGATGTGCGGATTGGACAGAGTGAACTTCAGCAGCCGCCAGTACAGCACCAGGTACCAGGGTGTGTAGGCCTTATTGGCGAGGACCCACTTCAGGGACGCTACGGTCAGGAACCTGGCCTGACGGGGGTCACGCAGCCGGGAACCACGCCAGCGCTTGTGGATCGGCGCACCCCACATGCTCGTCATGGGGCTAGAGCGTAGTCGGACGACGC
>CAZRFC010000300.1:0-5475 GCA_964598975.1 uncultured Mycobacterium sp.
CCATCCGGGCCTCGGTGACGGTGTCCATGGCCGAGCTGACCAGGGGCACTTTGAGGCGGATCTTGCGGGTCAGCTGACTGGAGGTGTCCGCGGTGGCCGGAATCACGTCGGAGGCGGCGGGCAGCAGCAGCACATCGTCGAAGGTCAGCCCCAGCATGGCGACCTTGGTGGGGTCGTCACCGCCGGTCCGGACGGCAATAGACATCGGCGGGGCCTCCATCAGCGGGCGGGAAATCGGAAGCTCATCCTATCGGCTCGCCAGGCCGCTTCCCGGGCTGGACTGTGTCGGCGGGATCGCCGGTTAGACGGCGCGCCGAGGATGGTGCTCGCGTAATGTGGAGGCGTGCGCGACCACCTGCCACCGGGCCTGCCGCCGGATCCCTTCGCCGACGACCCGAGCGACCCTACGGCGGCGCTCGACGCGTTGGAGCCGGGCCAGCCCCTGGACCTGCAGGAGCGCGCCGCGGTGGAGGCCGATCTGGCCGACCTGGCCGTGTACGAGGCGCTGCTGGCCGGACGGGGAATCCGCGGCTTGGTGGTGTGCTGCGACGAGTGCAATCAGGACCACTACCACGACTGGGACATGTTGCGCGCCAACCTGCTTCAGCTCCTCGTCGATGGCACTGTGCGTCCGCACGAACCGGCGTACGACCCGGAACCCGACGCCTACGTCACCTGGGATTACTGCCGCGGGTACGCCGACGCCTCACTGAACGAGGCGACGTCGGACTACTACGATGGTTCGCGCTGACTTCGTCAGCTGCTCAGTACGACGGCTCGCGCTGAACAGCCAACGGCTCTGCGATTAACCGGCCGGTACCGGAACCAACTCGGTGATGGTGACTGGCGCATCGGCCGGCGTGGTCTCAACCTGAACCTCAGCCGCCGCCGACTGCTCGGGGGCCGACGCCGCCGAGGGGACGGCCGTCGTCGGTGCCGCAGTCGGGGTGGCCTGAGCAGTCGGGGTCTCCACGGCACTGGTGTCCTGCACGGCGCTCGTCGGCGTGGTGGTCTGCTGGGACTGGGCGGTCGGCGTGCTGCTCGAGGTCGGTGCCGTCGACGTGGCCGCCTCCGTGGTGGACGGCGCTGAGGTCGTCACCGGGGCGCTGGAGGTCGTGGGTGCCGCCGACGTATCCGCCGTCGTGGGCGTCGTCGTGGGCGAGGCCGACGTCGTGGGTGAGGCCGACGTGGTGGACGTTGTCGTCGCAGCCGACGTGGCGGACGCATCCGACGATGGAGACGACGAGGCCGACGAGGACGACGGCGACGTAGAGGTCGCGTCGCTGGGCGGGGCGACGGCCGGCACCAACTCGGCCGCCGACGGCGGCACGGTGTAGACCACCCCGGGCGGCGCGGTGGCCGCGGGATCGCGCTCCACCACCTTCGCCGACAGGTCGTTGAACTGCTCGAGCAGATCCTGCTTCTGCTGCTGGTCACCGATGCTGGCGACCTGGTTGCTGACCTCGACCAGCTTGTTCTGGGCCTGGCTCCAATCCCCCTGGGCGATGAGGTCCTGAACCTGGTTCAGGGTGGCCTTGGCGGCCAAGCCCACCTGGTCGTCGCGGACTTCCTTCGGCGCGCCGAACAGCATGGTCCGCAAGCCGTACAAACCGTCACCGGGGCCGGATCCCGCCACGACGGCCCCGAATCCTCCGAGGCAGAGCACGGCGGCCGCAGCAGCGCCCACCACGCTCAGACCGCGGCGATTCTTCCGCGGGGTGATTTCGGTGTCGACGATCCAACGCTCGCGGCCGCCACCGAGGCGTTTCTGGGACCGACCGGCGTTGAGGGCGGCGACCGCGTCTTCCTCGGTGATCAGCCCCGTTGCGGGCGGCCAGCGCATCTCGTCGCGCCAGTTTCCGAGCAGGGCAGCCAGTTCGGCATCGGCGGCGTCCTGCGCGGGTGCTGGACGGCCGAGGGCAAGAGCGTCGATGAAACCGTCGGTGCGACGGATCGCATCCATCGACGGCTCGCTCTCGAAGTCGGGCCGTTGGACGTCAGGCATAGTCGAACCCCGCTCCGGCAATCTCTGATTTCAGCCGCGCCAACGCGCGATGCTGGGCCACCCGCACCGCGCCCGGGGTGCTGCCCACGGCCTCAGCCGTCTCCTCCGCAGACAACCCGACCACGATGCGTAAGTTGAGAATTTCGCGCTGCTTCTCGGGCAGCAGGGCGAGCAGTTTGCTCATTCGGGCGGCGGAATCGGACTGCAACGCCTTCTGCTCCGGACCCGCATCCAGGGAGTACCGTTCCGGCACCACATCGGTGGGATCGGACGTGTTGCGGGCTGCCGCGCGGGGAGCGTCGGCCACCTTGTGCGAAGCGATGCCGTACACGAAGGCCAGGAAGGGGCGCCCCTGATCCTGGTAGCGCGGCAGCGCCTGGATGGCGGCCATGCAAACCTCCTGTGCAACGTCGTCAGCTGAAAGACCACTTCGCTCCGCGGTCCCGATCCGAGCCCGGACGTACCGGACCACGATGGGGCGGATGGTCTCCACTACCTCCCGAAGGGCATCACGACTGCCGGCCACTGCCTCAGCAACGGCGGCGTCGAGACGCTCTCCTGGAATGGTCATCGACGGCGGCATCTCCAACGTTACGTACAGGGCTTTTCGATCGGCCGGGCTCAGCTAGTGACAATATCGGCCCAAGCTGCAGACCGGCGGTTAGCAGCGGTTCCACCGACCACCGTGGCGGGTCACGAACTCGGCGCTTCGGTCCCGGATACCGGCGATTCCGGCCGGGCCGAGCGCACCGCTTCCGATATCGGTCAGCAGGCAGGCCAGCGCCCACCTTAACGGCACCAATCCTGCCGCGTCGGCCGCCGCCAAGGCCGCATCGGCCACCGCCCGGGAACCAGCCGGGTCCCCCGCGCAACACAGCGCAGCCGCCAGCACGACGTCACTCTTGACCCGGTGGCGAGCCAACGCGGGCTGTGCGCCCTCGGCGAGTTCGACGCCGCGCCGGGCATGGCCGGCCGCGGCCTCCCCCCGGCCGGCTGCCATCGCCAGTTCCGCCCGCACCCACGCCAACCGGATGCCCAATCTGGGCGGCGGGGACGGGTGGGCTTCGAACAGCGTGGCGGCGCGTTCCAGCAGCGCCTCGGATAACGCGAGGCGACCCACACCCAGGGCGTCTGCGGCAAGTCCGATCAGAGCGTCGACGCCGGCTTCGGGATCACCTGCGGCCCGGGCCCACGCCCGACCGTCCCAGTCATGGGCGCGCGAGTGCCAGCCGAGCTGACGCAGGAACGATGCGCGGGTGCTCAATGCCAGCGATTCCAGCCGCGCATCGGGTCGGCTCCGCAGCAACCGTGACAGGTCTGCCTCGGCGCTGCCGTACCGGCCCTGACCGCCGGCGGCCACCGCCCGCAGCCAGAGATCGTTCGGAGTATGGGCGGATGCCAGCGGCCAATGGCCCGGTTCGGCGCCGAAGGCGGCCTCCGCTGTGGGGAACGTCATAGGGTCGCGACGGTATCAATCCGGGTTAAGAGTTTGTGGTCGCAACGTTACGAGCATGTCAACTGAGCCTGCTGGAAACGGACCCCTCAGCGGGCCGGGCCGTGCGATGCCGGGCAGATCGGGTTTCAGGTGAACGAGATGTAAATTCTTGTGCTTCCGCAACGTAATTGCCGGCCACCAGTGCCTATTGACGAGCTTTCGCACCGCCTCATAACGTGTGGGTCGCGAGTGGTCACCGGCGACAGCACTCCACGATTGTCCATCACTCGGACGTGCGAGAACCGCACGGGGAGAAGGGTTTTCAGATGCTACAGCCACAGCAATTACCGGGCCCGAATGCGGATTTGTGGGATTGGCAGATGCACGGGATCTGCCGCGGCGAAGATTCCTCGGTGTTCTTCCATCCCGAAGGAGAGCGGGGCCGAGCCCGAGCCCAACGCGAGATGAATGCCAAGCAGATGTGCCGGGCCTGCCCGGTGATCACGCAGTGTCGCACTCACGCGCTTCGGGTGGGTGAGCCTTACGGAATCTGGGGCGGACTGAGCGAATCCGAGCGCGAGCTGCTGCTCAAGGGCGGCATGCGCCGGCGCACCGCCTGAGGCGAGTCACGGCGTCGGCATCCCGGTGCAGCAGCTCCGCATACTTACGCCCTGCGCTCGCGCGTGCGGCGGATCAAGTCCGGGGCGGGGTTTGAGTTCCGCGCACCTCGGGTACGAGCACTCAGCGCGAATGCGCGCTGGCCGTAACCGCCCGCAGACTTTGGGGGATTTGACCTATGCCTGATCGTGCAGCCCGCGAGGATTTGAAGACCTTCGCCGTGGAACTCCGGAAGCTGGCCTACACCATGCCTGCCGGGCATGAGGACCGGCTGATCCAGCTCAGCGAACGCATGGTGCGGCGCGCGCACCATCCTGCGGTACAGCGGGCGGCCGATCTGGCCTGAGAACGATCAGTGGCCCGGGACCGGAGTCAGTTACCTGACTCCGAGTCCATGGAGCCCAGGTAGTACGTCTCGTTGCCGGTCGGATATCCACCGCCGTCAGTGGCGATGTGGACATGGTCGAAGTGGTTGGACGTCGGGTTGCCGTAATCGGCCGTCCAGCTGGGCGCTCCGATGCCAGGATAGAAGCCTTGCCGCCAGATGACGTGCAGCACTCCCCACCGCTTGGCGTTGGCCAGTACGTACCCGGCGACCTGGTTGCCGAGTTCGATCCCCTCGGGCGTGTCGTGGTTGGGGATCATCACGTCGATCGCCAATCCGTTGGGGTGCCACGGCAGGGGGTCCTGGCGATACCCGCCGATGGTGTCGATCTCGAGGAACATCGTCGCGATCGCCCGGGCGACCCAGATGGTATGGGTCTGCAGACCGGCCTCCGGCGCGGGACCGGGCGATAAGGGGAACTGGAAATCCGGGGCCGCGACCGGCGCCGCGGCCATCAGCATGGCGGCTTCCCTGGAACTGGCGACTACCGGCGCAGCGGCCACCGCGGAGGGCTGGCCGGCCGGAATCGGCCCACCCGCGTGGGTGTCCGACTCCACGGATTCCTCGACGAGCGGAGTGGCCGTCGGGGCTTGGGGGGGCTCGTTTCCCTGGGCATAGAACATGGCGCCGGCCACTGCGACGGAGGCAGCGACCGCCAACATGCGACCCCCGGTGCCGCCGAACAGCCTCGCCACGGTAGTCACCTTAGCTTTCGAAGTGGGCGTGGAATGGGCAATCGTCCCCGCACGCCCATATTCACCAGAACGTTAGAAGCAGGGTAAGGGGTGCATCGGCCGGGTACTCCTCCGGGCAGGAGGTTTGTGGTGAATTACTGGGAAGGCGGGGAGAAGTACGACCCGTGGGACGTGTTCGGCTACTGGATCAACGGCTTGGTGGCCGACCGCGGACCGGCGTGGATGCCCACATTGGAAGAGTCTCAGGCGGTGCTCGATGCCCTGCAGTCCGCCCAGGATGCGATTCGCAGGCGGGCCCCGAAAGTAACCGCCGAATTCGGTTGGCAGCAGAGCTAGA
>CAZRFC010000301.1:0-5472 GCA_964598975.1 uncultured Mycobacterium sp.
ATCTGATCGGTGATCGTCGCGACGGCGATGGCTGTTATGGCCTAGAGGAACTATCGAAGGGCCGCCGGCCGCCGTGGAATGAACGCCCCTGCTCGTGTGCCGGATACCGGACAGCGTGGCCCAGTCTCAGCGGAAGTGCGGATTGCGTCGAGTGCGGGATTCAATTCAAGTGGAAGGGGCGTGAGCGCAATTTCTGCCCCAAGTGCGAACGTCGCTGTCCTCATTGTCGGTCCTACAGCCGCGGCGGAACGCACTGCGACAACTGCGGCAAGCACCGGGGGCTCTCGATCGAGGAGTTCGTTGCTGAGGCACCGCCGCTTTCGGGCAGACAGTTAAACACTATTGCCCAACTACTGAGTATCGGCGGCGACCAACAGTACGTGGTCGGATCGCCACGTTGCGGCCAGTGCGGAAAGCCGACTGCGCACTATCGGCCTTCGCTATGTGATGGCTGCTTCGAACAGCTCCATGGGTTTCAGCGCAAGACCTCACACCGAATCGATTAAACGAAAAGCGGCTATCGAGGCCCCTCTGGAAGAGGGTCCCAGTCGCTTGCCCCTGCAATCCAATTCCCATCTGCACCGGGACTGAATACTCGCCAGCCCTTTGTTCCGTGTTTGGCACGCTCCAGCCGAGCTGCGGCCAGCCGAGGTCTGTATACGGCTCTGCCATCGGGACCGAACTGGCCAAGCGTCGCCTCGACTCTTCGCCATTGCATGTACTCATTGGTCTTGGATTGATACTCGTCCAACGGAATTCGCACTTGATCTATCACCTGGTCCCAGAACCATTGGTAGAAGCCGCGCACTCTGGTTGAGTAGTCGGCGATCGCCGGCAGGAACTCTATGTCCCCATCGTGCGACTCAATGTATCTGCGGGATGAAGCCTTCCAGCTGCTCCACTTGAGCAGCTCGGATCGCTTCAGTCTCACTGAGTTCTCTTGTACGACCGGACCGATTCCCTGCCAGGATATTTTCGTACCAATGGTGGATAGCGGGATTGCGTAGTGAAGCGAGAAATTCCGAAGGTCGACGAGGAATTTAACTGAGTCCTCCCCGAACGAAGCCTCGCGCTTAGGCTCCCAAACTTCGACTTCCCAGACCGTGCGCAGGTCCTGGTTCGACTCAGGGGCATACCGCGCGGGCCAAAGCTTCCGATGCACCATGCGTTGTACGTCTCGCAACGAGGCAAGAGCCGCCAAATAGTTGTGCAGCAGTCTGTTGACCTCGTCGCCGAACCCTTCGGGAAGTTCATCGACGTGAGTGGGAGTACCGAGAAATGGACGCAGGTGGCTCTCCAGTTCACCGCCGTTGCGGCTGAAGACTTTCGACGCGCGGTTGATCGAGTCCAGATATTCGCTATAGATCTTGCCCGGAAGCGCAGAAAGGTGCGACTCTCGTCGATCCACTTCCATTCCGAACGGCGACTTATACGAAACTGAATCATTAGATTCGCCGGCAGATCCACGAGCAGAGGAACTCGAATACCTCTGGGACATGACGCTACTTCGACTTCCGAATCCGGCTGCGTTGGAACGGAATCCGTCTCTTCAGCCGCGAGGTGGCGCCTCTGGCTTCCGCGACTTCCACATCGGAACCATTGCCTATCGCGTCACGCTCGTTTAGTCCCTTGATCTCTCGGTAGGCGGCCTCGACGGCCAGCACTCTGTCCGCTGCCGATGACGGCCGCTCCGGCGTTGTGTCCGCGCCATAGAGAGCCGCTGCCATGCGGCCGTGAACGTCATCGCGTTTGTCGGCCAATGCTGCTTGCTCGCGCTCTTCCCGGACCGCAACGTCCATCAGTTTGGTTTTTTCCCAGCAGTTTTCGAGGAGCCCAACCCGCTCAACCGACTGCCGATCGAGTTCCGCGACTTTGCCTGTTGCTTCTCCGAGGAGGGCCTGATCGTCAATATTGGGATTCGGAATCGCAGAGAGCTCGTTGATGAGTCGTTGGAGTTCATTAGCCTTCCGCGAATTGGACGCGATCATCTCCAGATCGGCGCTGAAGTCTGCTTCTTGGAGATCGCCGAACCAACCACTCCTGATCGCCTCGGTGGACAAGATCCGGCGGACGGCAGACTGAGCCTGCTCGTAGAGCTTCGCGCCCTGGGGGCCCAGGTCTTCGACGCGCTTCACGCGCTCCGCATCTGCGCGCGACCGACTCCCGTCGTTGCTGCTCCCGCTGCCTCCGCTCGAGTTCAAACCGAGGAATGGTCGCGTCATCTCTCTTCGGCGCCGGCGCCGGCGCTACGGGCGAAGCCTGCTTGCGCGCTTCTCGGGACACTCCCTGAGTGACAACAGCCTGTCGTGCACGCCGTTCGTTCGCGTTCCGGAAGCCGCGCAGAGCATAGGCCCACGCGATGAGGGGTGTTAGCACCATGAAGGCACCGCCCGCTTTGGCGATTCCCACGGCCACGCCAAGCGCCAACACGGCAAGGACGGTCAGCCATGCGAGTTGGTCTCCATTGAGCTGCCGGGCTTTTCTCACCCGTTCCGCCTCGGCCTGTTCAGCCGCTGAGACGGCGGCCCCGAGCGCGAGCGCACCTCCGAGCAAGAGGGCTTTGCGGCCAAACCCCACGTTGGCACCTCCCTCCCGGAAACGATGATAATTGGCGCATAGGACGGAATCGACGAGTTCGATTCTCACCCTTCCCCGAGCATGAACAGGGCCTTGTCGACGTCTCGTGGACACCACGTCGCGCCCGTCTGGTTGACCTCTTCCAGTAACCCGACGACGGCCTCCATGTAGTCGCCGTACCGCCCCTTCGGTGCCGGACATCCGAGATCCCCGAGCGCACGGATGGCACGAACGTCATATACCGCCATCCGCGTTGGCGCGCCTGCGGTGAGGATTGTCGAGGCGACCGCGTGACCATTACGGCAGCCAGGCAGGCCCACCAGCGCTTGCCTGGCCTGCCGTGCAGCATCAGGAATGGGCGCGAGGGGGTCGCGCGCCAGCTTGATCGCTTCCCCGGTGATCTCGCGTACATCCCGGTCCGGCATGTTGTTGAGTGCCCGCGCCCATTTGGTGCTCAGGTTCAGTCGCTTCCACAGCATCAGAGCCCCGATATCGGCTTTGCCCACCGACCCGGAACGCTCGACTCCTGCCTGGACCTCCAGAAAGACCTCGTCATACGGCGAGCCGTCTGCATAGTTCGAATAGCTTGTGTATGCCGCAACTAACTTCTTGACGCGATCGGCTGAATTTCCGGCGCAGCCGGGTTTCACCTTTGCCATGTTGCGTGTAACTCCCCCGAGGAACATGTCCGTCCAGACTTGTACGGTCGGTTAAGTTTGGCCCAAGTCCGTGGTCAAAGGGGGTGAATGTGGACGCCTTCGGCGTACTCGATGAGGTGCTGGGCGACTACCAGGCCTTCGTTGAGGGGTTCCTGAACATTCAGGACGAGCAGGTCAAAGCCAAAGTAGACGCTGAGATCGCCGGCGGTCTGCTCTGGCCGGAGCCCTGGCTTGCCCTCAACCCAGCCTTCGAGTCCGGCGGGACAGTCAGTGAACTGGTAGCCCGGGGAGTGTTGTCCCCGGAGTGCCGGGAGGTCTTCCGCTTCCGTACCCATGAGAACGACCCCGGGGTCGAGGCGACCTTCCACCGCCATCAGGCCGAGGCCTTCGAAGTCGCGAACAGGCGCGAGTCCTACGTACTGACCACCGGCACCGGCTCGGGTAAGTCGCTGTCCTACATAGTGCCGATAGTCGACCGGGTCCTGCGGGACGGATCCGGCAACGGCGTGCGGGCCATCGTCGTCTACCCGATGAACGCCCTGGCCAACAGCCAGCGCAACGAACTTGAGAAGTTCCTCGGCAAGGTCAACCCAAAGGTCACCTTCGAGCGCTACACCGGCCAGGAGGACCGCACCAAGCGCGAGCAGATTCTCGCCAACCCGCCGGACATCCTGCTCACCAACTACGTGATGCTCGAACTGATGCTCACGCGCCCGCTGGAGCGCAAGGCTGTGATCACCGGCGCGACCAACTTGTCATTCCTCGTGCTCGACGAACTACACACCTACCGAGGCCGTCAGGGTGCGGACGTGTCCATGCTGGTGCGCCGGCTGCGCGGGGCGGTCGGCGCGACCGAGCTTCAGTGCATCGGCACCAGCGCCACGCTGGCCGGGCCCGGCACGAAGGCCGAACAGCGCCAGCAGGTCGCCGACCTGGCTACCAAGATTTTCGGCACCACGATCGCCCCGAACAACGTGATCGGTGAGACGCTGCGTCGTGCCACCGACGGCGAGGCGGATACCGCCGCTCTGGCCGCCCGATTGGGCCAGCCGGCGCCGACAACCTGGGAAGAACTGCACCGCGACCCGCTGGCCGTCTGGGTCGAGGAGAAGTTCGGCCTCGACAAGGACGACGAGGGCAAGCTGGCCCGCCAATCGCCCAAGAAGCTCAGCACCGCCATCGCTGACCTCAATCAGCTGACCGGCGTCGCCGAGGACGCCTGCCGGGACCAGCTTCGCAGTCTGCTGCTCACCGGGTCGAAAGTGCGCGACCCCAGCGGTCGGCCGCTGTTCGCCTTCAAGCTGCACCAGTTCATTGGCAAGGGCGACACGGTCTACACCACCCTGGAGCCTGCTGCGAGCCGTTACCTAACGACCCAGTATCAGCGCAGTGCCCCGGAGGGCCAGAAGGGCCGGCCACTGTTCCCGCTGGCATTCTGCCGCGAGTGCGGCCAGGACTTTCTCGTCGTCAACCTCGACAAGGGCGGGGAAAAGTTCAGCCCCCGACCGCTCAACGACACCCGGGGCGAGCAGGCAGAAGCCACCGGACTGCTCTATCTCTCCGACGGAGACTGGCCATTCCCCACCGACCCGTCGCTCTTGGACCGCGTGCCGGATGACTGGGTCATCGTCGACGGTGGCAACCGCACCTTCGACAAGGGCCGTCTGAGCCGGCTGCCCGCGCCTTACCGAGTCGACCAGTTCGGCACGGTCCTGGACGAGGGCGGCCTTCCTGTCGCCTTCTTCGAGCGCCTCGATTTCTGCCCGTCCTGCAAGACCAGCTACGAGAGCTCCCAGCAGTCGGAGTTCTCCCGGGTGTCGAGCCTGGGCACCGAGGGCCGGGCCAGCGCGGTCACGGTCCTCACCCAGTCAGTTGTCCGCATCCTGCGCAGTCAGGACGACTTGGACGACGATGCGCGAAAGTTTCTGGCATTCACGGACAATCGGCAGGATGCCAGCCTGCAGGCCGGCCACTTCAACGACTTCGTTCTCGTCGGCCTGGTGCGTTCCGCGCTGTACCGAGCAGCCAAGACACGGCAGGAGCGCGACCCCGACGAGCCCCTTACTGACGAGGACCTCGGCATCGAGATCGTCAAGGCACTCGGCGGCGACCTGACTCAGTTCGCCCGCGACCCTGCCAGCGCGCACGAACCCATCCCGAGCAAGAAGATCAGCCGCGCCCTGCGCGACGTTGTTTCCTACCGGGTATGGGCCGACCTCAAACGCGGCTGGCGCAT
>CAZRFC010000302.1:0-5458 GCA_964598975.1 uncultured Mycobacterium sp.
CGAAGCCCCGCCAGATCTCCGGTTGCCAGCCTTCCCCGGTCTTGGCCGCGGAGCGGCTGCTCTCGAGGTCGTAGCGGGAGGCGAGGAACTTGCTCAGGCCGTCGCGCAGCATCTCTTGTTCGGCGGAAAGGTTGAAGTGCATGTATCTAGAGTCCCAGGGTCGCTTTGGCCAGGATGTTGCGCTGAATCTCGTTGCTGCCCGCGTAGATTGAGCCGGCCCGGTCGTTGAAATACCGCAGCGGCGCCACCGCCTGCCACGGTTGCCCGCTGATGTAACCGTCGGCCGGCGGTTCGTAGTCGGCGATCGGGCCGCCGGGCCGGGTGGCGTGAGGTTGGTAGACCCGTCCGTGCGGACCCGCCGCCTCCATGGCCAGTTCGGTGATCGCCTGGCTCAGCTCGGTCGACAGGATCTTGAGCATCGACGATGCCGCACCCGGGTTGCGGCCCTCGGCCACCGCGGCCAGAATCCGGTACTCCAGGATCTCCAGCACCTCGGTGCGGATCCGGACATCGGCGAGTTTGGCGGCGAACGCCGGATCATCGAGAAGAGCCCCGGCATGGGCTGCGATGGACTCGGCCATCACCTGCAACGACGGTGCGGCGGCGTTTCCCCCGCGCTCGAACTCCAGCAGGTATTTGGCCACCGTCCATCCGTCGTCGATCCGGCCGATCACATTCACCTTGGGCACTCGCACCGAGTCGAAGAAGATCTGGGTCTGGATCTCCTCACCGGAGGTCATGACCAGCGGCCGAATTTCGATCCCCGGAGTCGTCATGTCGATGAGCACGAAGGTGATGCCCTGCTGCTTGCGGGCGCCACGGGTGGTGCGCACCAGGGCGAAAATCCAGTTCGCCTCCATGGCATGGGTGGTCCAGATCTTGCTGCCGGTGCACACCAGGTCGTCGCCGTCGTCGACCGCGGCCATCGTCAGCGACGCCAGATCCGAGCCCGCCTCGGGTTCGGAGTAGCCCTGGCAGAAGAACACCTCGCCGGTCAGGATCCGCGGTAGGAAGTAATCCTTCTGCGCAGCCGTGCCGAAGGCGATGATGGCGTGGGCCACCATATGAATTCCCATGGGGGACAACGACGGTGCGCCCGCGAGCGTGGACTCCCGGCTGAAGATGTAGTGCTGGGTCAGCGTCCAGTCGCAGCCGCCGTATTCCACCGGCCAGGCGGGTGCGGCCCAGCCTCGCTCATGCAGGATGGCCTGCCAGGCCATGGAGGCCTCGTGGTCGGCGTAGACGCTCGTCATCAGCCTGCCTGCCCGGCGCAGATCGTCGGTCAATTTCTCGTCCAGGAAAGCCCGCACCTCATCGCGGAACTCAAGGTCCTTCGCCGACCAAGCCAGGTCCATTTCGCATTCCCCTTATCTGCATACGGGTGTTGTCAGAAATCTAGACCCGAGCGTTGAGGCGCGGCGAAGTGGCCCGGTCTAAAACGCGACACGCCGCATGACCATGTCCGGAAAACCGAATATCAACAACATGTCCGCTTTGCCGGACAGCTAGTGCTAAGTTCGGCGCTCGGATAAGAGCGCGACAGTCAGCACGACGCGGCGAGGGCGGTTGACGTCTTCGTGTGCTTTAAGGGGCAATCATGAAGCAGGGCCGGAACTCGTCAACCGTTGATACACAGCGGATTCGCCTCATTCAGAGCGGCCGGCCCGGCCGTCCGGGCGCTCACGTCGTGGGTTACGCGCTGCATGTGGGCCGCGTCGGGGCGCTTGCCGTGGCATTGGGTGTGGGCGCGGCAGTCGCCTCGCTTCCGGCCGTGGCGTACGCGGACACCGCCGGTTCGGCGGGCGCGACGGGTTCCGGCGAGGAGAACGCCGCCGGCACCAACGCGCCCAAGACCCGCACGCACAGCGGTACCGGTCGCGGGGGCGCCCGGTCGACCGACTCCGACACCCCCTCCTCGCCAAAAACCTCGCGGCCCCGCCGCGCGGACACCAACGCCCCGGAAGCACCGCCGACCGTCACCCGCGACAGAAATCTGGAGAATGCGGCGCCGGCATCGCCGCGCCGCGGCACCTCCAGCGCGGCGGCACCGGAACCTGGCGCCCCCGCCATTTCGGCGCCGCCGGCGGCACTCTCGGCCCCGACGGCTTCAACTAGCCAGAGCAACGGGGTATCACCAGCAGCCCCGAATCTGGTGACTTCCGCGCCACGCGCGTCGGCCTCGGCGCCACAGATCGCAAACCCGCTCGCCGCTGCCCCGGCGATGACCGCGGCCCCGGCCGCCGATTCGGTCGCCGGTGTGAACAACCCCCTGCTTCGCTGGCTTCGGTCGGGCGCAGACGGCGGTGCGCCCGCGTCCGGTCCACTGGCGTGGACTGCACTGGCGGCCGCCCGCCGCGAACTCGGTGGGCGCTCCACGGCCACGGACCTGTTGGGCGCGGCGAATTCCACCGGTGAACTGACCGCGCAACCTGTGCGCAACTTCGTCCGAATCTTCATCGGCAACGGAACCGCGGACAACCCGAACGCCGGCCTGCTGATCGGTAACGGCTACTCGTGGACCGCCCAGACCTGCGAGGCGGGCGCGGCCTGCCGCGGTGGGCGGGCCGGCCTGCTGGTGGGGAACGGCGGCGACGGGTTCAACGGCGGTAACGGTGGATCGACCGGGTTCTTCGGCACCGGCGGCGCCGGTGGTGCCGGTATTGCCGGGGGCGCCGGCGGCGCCGGCGGTCGCGGCGGTGTGCTGTGGGGCAACGGCGGCAACGGCGGAGCCGGCGGGGTGTCGATCAACGGTGCCGGCGGTGCTGGCGGATCGGGCGGCAACGCCGGGTTCCTGAGCCCCTTCGGCGGCGGAGGCGCCGGCGGTTCCGGGGGCACCGGGGTCACGGCCGGTGGGGCTGGCGGCGCCGGTGGCAATGCCGGTCTGTTCTCGCTGTATCTGGGAGGGCGGGGTGCCGGGGGCGCCGGCGGTGCCGGTGGTGCTGCCACCGGTGTGGACGGCGTGGGCGGCGATGGTGGCCGCGGTGGTGACACCGGTCTGCTCTCCCCGGCGAACAATGCCGGCGCCGGCGGTTCCGGGGGCGCGGCGACCGGGGCCGGTGGTGTCGGCGGTGCCGGTGGCCGCGGTGGCAACACCGGGTTGTTCTCAGCCGCCGGTGACGGCGGCGTGGGTGGCGCCGGCGGCGACGGCGTCAAAACCGGCGGCGCCGGGGGCGACGGCGGTCGTGGCGGGCTATTCCTCGACGGCGGGGGCAACGGCGGTAACGGCGGCAACGCCACCGGCGCCGGTGGCGGCGGTGGCAACGGCGGCAACGGCGGCGGTGTGGGCTGGCTGTCGCTGTGGGGGGCCGGCGGTGACGGCGGCGTCGGCGGCGACGGTGCCGATGGCACCGCCGGTGTGGCCGGCGGCACGGGCGGCAACGGGGGTCAGGGCGGTGCCAACTCCCGGTTGATCCCGTTCAACCAGGCCGACGAAGAAGATAACGGCACCGGTGCCGGCGGTGCCGGTGGGCGTGGCGGTGACGGCGGACTCGGGGCGGCCGGCGGTGACGGCGGCAAGGGCGGCACCGGCGGGCACGGCTCGCTGCTGCTCGGTAATGGCGGCGCCGGCGGGACCGGCGGCCTCGGCGGCAACGGCGGCGGCGGTGACGCCGGGACCGACGGCCGCGACTCGACCGGATTCAACGACAACAGCGGCAACGGCTACGACGGGTCTTCCGGTGGGGCCGGGGCGGTCGGCGGCAACGGCGGGGCCGGCGGTAACGCCGGCAAGGCCCGCTATGCACTCTTCGTCCGCGCCGAGGCTCCGGCCGGAGACGGCGGCAACGGCGGCACCGGCGGCGACGGCGGAGCCGCGGGCAACGGCGGCCGCGGTACTGACGGCACTGCAGCCAACCCCGACGGCGGCAACGGCGGCAACGGGGGGGACCCGGGTACATCGGGTGCCGGCGGCAATGGGGGCGCGGCCGGAGCGGGCGCCGGCGGCGCCGCGGGTAAGGACGGCAACGGCGGTGGTAAATCCACCTCCGGCGGTAACGGCGGCGACGGTGGAACCGGTTACACCGCAACAAGTCTCGGTGATCGCGCCGGAAACGGTGGTGCCGGAGGCGACGGTGGGGCGGTAGGCGACGGCGGCGCCGGCGGTGCCGGCGGCGACGGCGCGGCAGGTGTCAACGGGGACAACGGCCTCGACGCCGGAGCCTCGGGCGCAGATGGTCTGTCCGGCGGTGCGGGCGGCGCCGGCGGTGCCGGTGGTCGCGGCGGTGCGGTGTCGGGCAACGGCGGATCCGGTGGCGTTGGTGGCCGCGGTGGCGCGGGTGGCAACGGCGGCGACGGGCGGGACGGCGCCGACGCCACGGTGGCGGGCCAGGCCGGGCAGGCCGGCGGTAACGGCGGATCCGGTGCGCTCGGCGGCGCGGGCGGTCGCGGCGGTGACGCCGGAGTGGCGCGCGGCGCCGGAATCAGCGGTGCCAACGGCAACGGTGGCGCGGGCGGCGACGGTGGCAACGCCGGCACACCCGGTGACGGCGGGCGCGGAGCCGACGGCTCCCTGACCGCCCTCGATGGCGGTGCGGGTGGCCGCGGTGGCGAAGCCGGCGCGGCGGGTGGCGGCGGAACCGGCGGATCGAAGGGCAGCGGCGGAACCGGCGGACGTGATGGCGCCGCCGGCCTCGGCGGTGCGGTGATCAGCGGCCCGGCGGGTAATGGTGGTGCCGGTGGCGATGGCTATGACACTGCCGCGGACCTCAACGCCGCGCCGGGTACTCGCGGCGGCAATGGCGGCGCCGGCGGCGACGGCGGCGCGCTGGGCGACGGTGGTGATGGCGGCGCCGGCGGCGGCGGTGCTGCCGGGCGCCGGGGCATCGACGGTGCCGATACCGGGGCCTCCGGTGGTGATGGCAGCGACGGCGGTGCTGGTGGTAACGGCGGCGCCGGCGGTAAGGGCGGCGTCGTCTCTGGTGACGGCGGTAACGGCGGTGACGCCGGTTCCGGTGGCGCGGGCGGTGCCGGCGGCAGTGGCGTGTCGGGTGCTGAGGGCACCGATGCCGGTGACACCGGCCAAGCCGGAGGTAACGGCGGTAACGCCGGCACCGGTGGTATAGGCGGCAGCGGCGGCAACGCCGGTCTTGCACAGGGCGACGGCGCCAACGGCGTCAACGGTGATGGCGGTTCGGGTGGTCGGGGTGGTGACGCTGGCACCCCCGGCGACGGCGGGCGCGGCGCCGACGGTGACGCCACCAATCCCGACGGCGGTTCGGGCGGTACTGGAGGCAACGCGGGCAACGCCGGCTCCGGCGGCGCGGGTGGGGCCGGGGGCACCGGCGGCACCGGCGGGAACGACGGCGGTCCCGGTGCGGACGGCACTGCCGTCACCGGCGTGGCCGGCGTCGGCGGCGACGGCGGCGACGGTTACAGCAGCACGACACCCGGCGAGACCGCGGGCAGTGGCGGTGACGGCGGCGACGGCGGAAGCGTCGGCGCGGGCGGCAACGGTGGCGCC
>CAZRFC010000303.1:0-5435 GCA_964598975.1 uncultured Mycobacterium sp.
ACCCGCCCGAACCAGACGTGAAAGAGCGCCACCAGTGCGATCGCCACGCCGCGCAAACCGTCCAGGTCATGGCGGTACAGAGCCGCCCGCGCCGGCGCAGGAACCGGGTCGGTCGGCACAGATTTGATCAGGCCCGGGTCGGCGGAGTCCGACGGCCGGGTCAGGGTGGGGGCGGCCATGGTTGGCCTCAATCTATCAATTTGCGGGCCCGTTCCTTTCCGCCGGAGCGGCCCGATCGTGCCCGGGCGTACGCTGCTCAGGGTGTCGGCGTTGACTCCGCAGCAGATCAGCGCCATCGACGCCGCGCACATCTGGCATCCGTACAGCACGATCGGGGCTGAGGCGATCCCGGCCGTCGTGGTGACCGGGGCTCAGGGCGCCTGGCTCACAGTGATCCGCGACGGCGCCGAGGTGCAGGTACTCGACGCGATGGCGTCGTGGTGGACTGCCGTCCACGGCCACGGTCACCCGGAGCTGGACGCCGCGATCACCCGTCAACTGCAGACAATGAACCACGTCATGTTCGGCGGCCTGACCCACGAACCGGCGGCCCGGCTGGCCCAACTGCTGGTGGACATCACCCCGGCCGGCCTGGACACGGTGTTCTTCTCCGACTCCGGGTCGGTGTCGGTCGAAGTGGCGGTCAAGATGGCGCTGCAGTACTGGCGCAGCGCCGGCCGGTTCGACAAGCACCGGCTCATGACCTGGCGCGGCGGCTATCACGGCGACACCTTCACCCCGATGAGCGTCTGCGATCCCGACGGCGGAATGCACACACTGTGGCGCGATGTGTTGGCCGAGCAGGTGTTCGCCCCAGCCGTGCCGGCGGACTACGAGTCCGGCTACGTCGCGGCTTTCGAGGACCAGTTACGTTGTCACGCAGACGAACTCGCCGCGGTGATCGTCGAACCGGTGGTCCAGGGTGCGGGGGGGATGCGATTCCACGACCCGCGATATCTGGCCGATCTGAGGGCAATCTGCGACCGCCACGACGTACTGCTGATCTTCGATGAGATCGCCACCGGCTTCGGCCGCACCGGGCAGATGTTCGCCGCCGACCACGCTGGCGTCACCCCCGACATCATGTGTGTCGGGAAGGCCCTGACCGGCGGCTACATCACGCTGGCCGCGACCTTGTGTACCCGGCGGATCGCTGACACCATCAGCGGCGGGGAGGCCGGTGCGCTGATGCACGGGCCGACGTTCATGGCCAACGCTCTGGCCTGCGCGGTGGCGGTGGCCTCGGTGGAACTGCTGCTGCGCGAAGACTGGCGTTCCCGGGTGGCCGACATCAACGCCGGGCTGACCGCCGGACTGCACCCCGCCATGGATCTAGCCCAGGTCGCCGACGTTCGGATCTGCGGCGCGATCGGCGTCATCGAGACCCACCGGCCCGTCGACCTGCGGACGGCCACCCGGGTGGCGATTGATCACGGCGTCTGGCTACGCCCGTTCCGCAATCTGATCTACGCCATGCCGCCGTTCATCTGCACCGACGCCGAGGTGGGGCAGATCACCTCGGCAATGGTCGCAGTCGCCCGCGCCGTCGGTTAGGGCTCGCGGTCGCCCGCGCCGTCGGTTAGGGCTCGCGGTCGCCCGGGCAATAGGCTGACTGCCGATGAGTCCGGAAACCGACATCTCCCCGCTGTCCTGGCTGGACGGCGTGGCAGACCAGCGGAGGCGGGCGGGTCTGCGCCGGGCGCTGAATCCGCGCCCTTCGCTGGCGACTGAGGTCGATCTGGCCTCCAACGACTACCTCGGGCTGTCCCGGCACCCCGAAGTCATCGAAGCCGGAGTGCGTGCGTTGCGCACCTGGGGCGCCGGTTCGACCGGGTCGCGTCTGGTCACCGGCAATACCGAGCTGCACGAGGAATTCGAGCAAGCCCTGGCTGATTTCGTTGGCGCGCCGGCAGCCCTGGTGTTCTCGTCCGGCTACACCGCCAATCTCGGCGCACTGGCCAGTCTTTCCGGTCCCGGATCACTGGTCGTCTCCGATGCCTTGTCCCATGCCTCGCTGGTCGACGGCTGCCGGTTGTCTCGGGCCCGGGTTGTGGTGACCCCGCACCTGGATGTCGACGCGGTGGCGGCGGCGCTGGCTGAACGCTCCGAGGAACGCGCGGTGGTGGTCACCGACTCGGTCTTCAGCACCGACGGTGCACTGGCTCCGCTGCGGCAGTTGCACGAAGTATGTCGGGCGCATCGAGCCGTGCTGCTCGTCGACGAGGCCCACGGCCTCGGCGTGCGCGGCCTCGGCGGCCGCGGACTGCTCCACGAGGTGGGCCTGGCGGGGACCCCCGACGTGGTGATGACCACCACGCTGTCCAAAGGACTTGGCAGCCAGGGCGGTGCGGTGCTCGGATCCGAGGCGGTCCGCGACCACCTGATCGACGCTGCCCGGCCCTTCATCTTCGACACCGGGCTTGCCCCGGCTGCCGTCGGCGCGGCGCTGGGTGCGCTGCGGATCCTGGCCACGGAGCCGTGGCGGGCGAAGGCGGTCCTCGACTATGCGGGCACGCTGGCGCATGCCTGCGGGATCGAGGAAGCACCGCCGTCCGCCGTGGGGTCGGTGATCCTCGGCAATCCCGAATCCGCGGTGTCCGCGGCCGCAGCCTGCCTGGAGGCCGGCGTGCGGGTCGGTTGCTTCCGCCCGCCGACGGTGCCGGTCGGCACCTCGCGGCTGCGGTTGACGGCGCGTGCCTCGCTGACCGCCGCGGAGCTCGACCTGGCCAGCCGGGTGCTCGGTACGGTTCTGCCGAGCCGATGATCCGCCGGTGAGCATCCTGGTGATCACCGGTACCGGGACCGGTGTCGGCAAGACGATCGCGACGGCGGCGCTGGCCGCGGCTGCACACGGATCGGGCCTTGAGGTCGCGGTGTGCAAGCCGGTACAGACCGGGTCTGGGTGGGCGGGCGACGGCGATGACGACCTGGCCGAGGTGGCCCGGCTGGCCGGGGTGACCAAGCTGGTGTCGGTGGCACGCTATCCCGAACCGCTGGCACCGGCGGCCGCCGCGGAGAGGACCGGTCTCCCGCTCCCTTCGGCGGATCAGATTCTGGCGGCGATCCGGGCCGCCGATCGACCCGGGGCGCTGACATTGGTTGAGGGGGCCGGCGGTCTGCTGGTCGAGCTGGCCGCATCCGGCGTGACCCTGCGCCACCTGGCCGCCGAACTGGACGCCCCGGTCCTGGTGGTCACCCAACCGGGGCTGGGAACCCTCAACCACACTGCGTTGACACTGGAATCCCTTGAGGCCAAAGGGCTTCGGTGCGCGGGCCTGGTCATCGGGTCCTGGCCCGTGGCGCCCGGGGTCGCGGAGACCTACAACAGGGAGGCGCTGGCACGGCTTGCCCCGGTGCGGGCGGCACTTCCGGAGGGCGCAGGCGGTTGGTCACCGGGACGGTTCGCGACGATGAGCCGTCAGGCCTTCGACGCCGAGTGGGTCGCGGGACTGGCCTGCGGGGAATCGATCTAGTGGCGCACTCCGTCGAATTGCTGTTCGACGCCGACAATGAAGCCGTTGTCCGGGCGATGTGGCAGGCTCTCGACGACGCCGGACTGCCCAGTCAGGTACGGGTGAAATCGCCCACCAACCGCCCGCACATCACCCTGCTGGCCGCACAGCGGATCAGCCCCGAGGTCGACGACGTCCTGCGCTGCCTGGCGGACCGGTTCCCGGTTCCCTGCGCGGTGGGCGCGCCGGTCGTTTTCGGCGGACACCACGACCCCCAGCGGAGGTCCGCATCCGCAATGCATACCCTGGCGCGGCTCATCGTCCCGTCGGCGGAACTGTTGGCGCTGCAGGAGGAGATCTATCGGCTGTCCATGCGGCACCTGACCGGCGAGCCATTCCCACATTGCCGGCCCGGGCATTGGACGGCCCATGTCACGCTGGGACGCCGATTGACCGCCGAGCAGATCGGCGCCGCGATCCGGCTGATTAGCGGTGCCGGCAATGACCTGGGCGGCGATATCGTGGGACTTCGGCGCTGGGACAGCGACGAACGGATCGACCGAGTGCTGGTCGGATGACGCCGGTGCACTAACCTGTCCTGCGTGACCCAGGCAGCTCTTGACGTCCTGACTCAGGCCCGCGATCAAGTTTTGGAACGCGGCGAAGGGCTGTCCCGCGATCAGGTGCTCGAGGTGCTGCGGCTGCCCGACGAACGGCTCGAGGAACTGCTGGCCCTGGCCCACGAGGTGCGAATGCGCTGGTGCGGCCCGGAGGTCGAGGTTGAGGGCATCATCAGCCTCAAGACCGGCGGCTGCCCGGAGGACTGCCACTTCTGTGCCCAGTCCGGCCTGTTCGCCTCACCGGTCCGCAGTGCCTGGCTGGACATCCCCAGCCTTGTGGAGGCCGCCAAGCAGACCGCCAAGACCGGTGCGACGGAGTTCTGCATCGTCGCCGCCGTCCGCGGTCCCGACGAGCGCTTGCTTGCCCAGGTGGCCGCCGGGATCGAAGCGATCCGCAACGAGGTGGAGATCCACATCGCCTGCTCTCTGGGCATGCTCAACCAGGAGCAGGTGGACCGTCTGGCAGGCATGGGCGTGCACCGCTACAACCACAATCTCGAGTCCGCGCGCTCCTTCTTTCCCAATGTGGTGACCACCCACACCTGGGAGGAACGCTGGGACACCCTGCAGATGGTGCGGGAGGCCGGCATGGAGGTGTGCTGCGGCGGCATTCTCGGCATGGGCGAGACCCGCGAGCAGCGCGCTGAGTTCGCCGCCGAACTCGCCGAACTGAACCCCCACGAGGTTCCTCTGAACTTCCTCAATCCGCGTCCGGGAACGCCGTTCGGCGACCTCGAGGTGATGCCGGCCGCGGAGGCGCTCAAAGCGGTGGCGGCGTTCCGCCTGGCACTGCCGCGGACCATGCTGCGCTTCGCCGGCGGCCGGGAGATCACGCTCGGCGACCTGGGCGCCAAGCAGGGCATTCTCGGTGGGATCAACGCGGTCATCGTCGGCAACTACCTGACGACACTGGGGCGGCCCGCCGAGTCCGATCTGGAGTTGCTCGAGGACCTGCAGATGCCCATCAAGGCTCTCAACGCCAGCCTCTGATGAAGGATCATCGGCCGGCGCCGGTCGGCGGCGGTAGCTACAACATCTATACCGGCGAACTGCACGGCGCGGTTGTGCCACTGACCGCCCAACTCGGTTTGGAGCCGCCCCGGTTCTGCGCCGAGTGCGGCCGGCGGATGGTGGTTCAGGTGCGTCCCGACGGCTGGTGGGCCGAGTGCTCCCGGCACGGGCACGTTGACTCCGCCGACCTGGACAGCCGGCGATGACGGCCGCACCGCGCCGTTCACACGCGAGAGCTGCGCTGAGTGTCGTTGTGGCCCTTGCCCTGTGCGGCGCAGCCCTGGGCGCGGCTTGGGCCTGGATGGCCCCGCCGATCCAGACCATCGTCGGCCTGACGAAATCCGGTGAACGG
>CAZRFC010000304.1:0-5427 GCA_964598975.1 uncultured Mycobacterium sp.
AGCCCATCCGGCCACCGGTCTGCATGCGCGAGAAAAGCACGAAAAGTCCGACCAGCAGGATCAACGGCAGCATGTAGACCAGCAGGGAGCCCAGCACGCTGGGTTGATTGACCGCGGTATTGGTCTTGATGCCCTTGCCGTTGAGTGCGTCGAACAGCGGCACCGCATAACCGGTCGGGTACTTGGCGATCACCTTGGTGGCGTTGGCGGTGTCGCCGTTGCCGTTCTTCAGCTCAAGGCGCACCTGCTGTTCGCGGTCATCGATCTGGGCGCTTGTGACGTTGTCGGAGTTGATCTGGGAGACCGCCACTGAGGTGTCGACCGGTTTGAAGCCGCGGGTGTCGTCGTTGAAGTACAAGAACAACCAACCCAGCAGCAGCACGGCCGCGATCACCGTCAAAGTGCGGATAACGTTTTTGCGATTCATTCAAGAATTCGGCCCCCGAGGGCCCCGTCCTTCCATATGCGCTGCCTGCAGTCTTTCAGGCTACCGCTACCCCAACGCCGGACGGACCCCTCCAGGTTTCCGTAATCGAATGGTTCTCTCGCCAACCGCACTGTGCTTGGCTCGAGACCGTGGTCAAATCCTCTTTATTCGACGTCAACGGAGTCCGGTTGCGAGTGTTCGAAGCCGGACCGGCGGACGGGCCGGTGGTGGTCCTGGCCCACGGTTTCCCCGAACTGGCCTACTCCTGGCGTCATCAGATACCGGAACTGGCGTCCGCCGGGTACCGGGTTTTAGCCCCCGACCAGCGCGGGTACGGCGGATCGTCTCGTCCGGAGCAGGTGGATGCCTACGACATCACCGCGCTCACCGGGGACCTGGTCGCGCTGTTGGATGCGGTCGGCGTCGAGCGGGCAGCGCTCGTCGGACACGACTGGGGAGCGGTGGTGGCGTGGAGTACACCGCTGCTGCATCCGGACCGGGTGGCCGCCGTAGCCGGTTTGAGTGTGCCCCCGGTACCCCGGCCAGTCGTCCCGCCGACCGAGGCATTCCGGCGGATCTTCGGGGAGAACTTCTTCTACATCCTCTATTTCCAGCAACCCGGGGTCGCCGACGCCGAGATGGCCGCCGACCCGGCTCGGGCGATGCGGCGGATGCTGGGCGGAATGCGAGCTTCCGCCGCGAGCAGCGGCAATCCAGCTTCCGCCGCGAGCAGCGGCAATCCGACTTCAGCCGACGAGGCCGCCGCACTGCGGATGCTGGCGCCTGGGCCGGAGGGTTTCATCGACCGGCTTCCCGAGCCGGATCGGCTACCCGAATGGCTCAGCCCCGCGGAACTGGACCACTACGTCGAGGAGTTCACCCGGACCGGATTCACCGGCGCGCTGAACTGGTACCGCAACTTCGACCGCAACTGGCACATCATGGGCTCCCCCGCCGCCGAGACCATTGGGGTGCCCGCCCTGTTCGTCGGCGGCACCCAAGACCCGGTGCTGAACTTCACCAGGATGGATCGGGCCCGCGAGGTGGCCACCGGCCCCTACCGCCAGGTCATGCTCGAGGGCGCAGGGCACTGGATACAGCAGGAGCGCCCCGAGGAGATCAACGCCGCACTGGTGGAATTCCTTGCGCAGGTGCGGTGGTCCTGAGGTGTTCATGACCAGGGTAGGAGACGCGTTACCGTGTCTCATGCCCAAGCCCCGTATGCGGCGTGCAGCCGCCCTTTCACTCGCCCCCGTCGCCGTGGTGCTGCTGGCTGGGTGCGATTCCGCCCCGCCGGCCCAGGGCAACGCTCGGCAGGTGACGGTCGTCGGATCGGGCAAGGTCCAGGGGACACCGGACACCGTCACCGCGGACGTCGGTATCGAGGTCGTCGCGCCCGATGTGACGACCGCGATGAGTCAGGTCAACGAACGGCAGAAGGCGGTGATCGACGCGCTCAGTGGCCGGGGATTCGACGCCAAAGACATCAGCACCACGACGGTCAACGTCCAACCCCAGCTTGGCGAGAACGCCGTCGTCACCGGCTACCGGGCCACCAACGACGTCACCGTGACGATGCGCGAAATCGACGCCGCTCCCGACGCGCTGGCCACCGTGATCAACGTCGGGGGCAACGCCGCCCGGATCAACTCGGTGACCTACTCGATCCAGGACGACTCCCAGTTGGTCAGCGACGCCCGGGCCAGGGCATTCGAGGACGCCAGGAACCGTGCCCAGCAGTACGCCGACCTGTCCGGGTTGTCGCTGGGCAAGATCATCTCGATTTCCGAAGCGCCAGAATCGAATCCGCCCCGGCCGGTTCCCGTTCCGCAGGGCGCGATGGCGGCCGATGTCCCACTGCAGCCGGGCCAGCAGACCGTCAGCTTCGCGGTTACCGCGATCTGGGAACTGACCTGACCGAGCCGAATTCGGTTAGGGCTCGTAGACCTTCGGCTCGAGGGTCCCGATGTAGGGCAGGTCGCGGTAGCGCTCGGCGTAGTCCAGGCCGTAGCCGACGACGAAGTCGTTCGGAATGTCGAAACCGACATAGGCGATATCGACGTCGGTGCGTACCGCGTCCGGCTTGCGCAGCAGCGTGACGACCCGCAACGACTTGGGTTGGCGGGTCGCAAGATTGCGGAGCAACCACGACAGAGTCAGGCCCGAGTCGACGATGTCTTCCACGATCAGCACGTCGCGGCCGGCGATATCGCGGTCGAGGTCCTTGAGGATGCGCACCACACCGGAGGACGACGTGGATGAGCCGTAGGAGCTGACGGCCATGAACTCCAGTTGGGTCGGCACGGGGATGGCGCGGGCCAGGTCGGTGACGAACATGACCGCACCCTTGAGGACGGTAACCAGCAGCAGGTCCTCATCGGTGGCGGCGTAGTCGCGACCCAACTCGGCGGCGAGTTCGCAGGTGCGAGCACGGATTTGCTCCTCGGACACCAGAACCGACTTGATGTCCCCGGGATACAGCTCGTTCGCCGACACGAGCACAGCGTGCCATGCCGCACCCGGCAGGACAATCAGACCGGTTCCGTTCGCATGGTCAGACAGGCGTCGCGGCGCTCCACGAACAGCCGGGTTTTCGGGGTGACGCAGCCGACCGCGACGCCGCCCTGACCCCGCCAGTCGCCCACCAGTGCGTCCGCCGCACGGATCTGCAGGTCGGTCAGCCCGACGGCTCCGCCGGCAAGCAGCCAGGCGCGGATGACTCGTCGACGCAACGCGACCGGAAGGTCGACGATGGCGGTGACGGCAAGTTCACCGCTCCGGGGGGATGGCGACGCACCACCCAATGCACCGGCGGGCAACGCGTCGAGGGCCAACTCGTCGAGAGCATCGGTGTCCTCGCGCAGCGCCGAAGCCGTACGTGCCAGGGCTTCGGCCACACCGCCGCCGAGCACGTCCTCCATCAGTGGCAGCACCTCGGCGCGAAGCCGTACCCGGGTGAACCGCGGGTCGCTGTTGTGCGGGTCATCCCATGCGGTGAGCCCCGCTTCGGCGCATGCCTGCGCGGTGGTGCGCCGCCGTACGTCGAGCAGGGGGCGAAACCACGGCGGGTTCCCGGGCCGCATCCCGGCGATGGACCGGGGGCCGGAGCCGCGACCCAGGCCCAGCAGGACCGTCTCGGCCTGGTCGTCGAGGGTGTGGGCCAGCAGCACCGGGGCTCCGTCACGGGCGCCCTGCAGGGCCGCATAGCGGGCGGCTCGCGCCGCGGCCTCCGGGCCGCCGGCGGCACCGACCCGCACCCGCAGGATCTGCGCGGCCACGCAACCGACGTCCATCGCCTGCCGCCGGGCGGTTTCGGCGACCGCCGCCGAACCCGGCTGCAGGCCGTGATCGACGATCAGCGCACTGGTGGGTCGCAGCGGGGCGGCCGCGGCGGTCAGCGCCAGCGAGTCCGGACCGCCGGAGAGGGCAACACACCACGTCGGGGTGTCACCGAGCCAGGTGGCGGCGAAACCGGCCACCGTCGCCCGCAGCGCGGTTAGAGCAGGACCCGGTCGATCCACCGCTGGGGATCTTCGATCTCGTAAGGTAGTGGCAAGGTGCCGGGCCCGGACCACACCGTGTTGAACCGCTCCATCCCGACACGGTTCACCACGTGGTCCACGAACGCCCGGCCCCGGGTGTACTGGCTGAGCTTGGCGTCCACGCCGAGCAGGGCCCGCAACAAACGCTGCAGCGGCGGCTGCCTACGTTCCCGACGGTCGTCGAAGCGCCGCCGGATGAGCTGGACCGAGGGGACGAGGGCCGGCCCGACGGCATCCATCACGTAGTCGGCATGGCCCTCGAGCAACGTGCCGAGCACCAGAAGCTGGTCGAGGGCTTCGCGCTGATGGTCGGACTGCACCGCACGCATCAGCCCGAGCACACCGGCGTACTGCGGGTCTCCGGTGGAGTTGCGACGGTCTCGGACGAACTCCGCCAGCCTGCCGAACAGCTGACCGAAATCGTCCTCACGCTCCGATGTCAGCACCGCCAGAGCTCGCGACATGTGTTGGGAGAGCCAGGGATTGGCGGTGAACTGCACCCGGTGGGTGACTTCGTGCAGACATACCCAAAGCCGGAAGTCCTTCGGGGCGAGCTTCAATTGACGTTCCACCGAGATCACGTTCGGATAGACCAGCAGCAGCGCGCCCCGGCCGGAATCCTTCAGCGCGAAGGGGTCGTACTGGCCGAGGATTCCCGAGGAGATGAAAGCCAGCACGGCACCGGTCTGAGCCCCGGTGATGCGACCGGAGATGGAGTTGTTGGGGCTGTCCGCGCCGCCGGTCATCACCCGCATGGACTCGGCAGCGGCGCGGATCCAGTCCCGCCGGTCGACGATGCGGGCCTGCGGGACCGGCTCATCGGTGAAGAGTTGGGTGATTTCGCGGACGGGCGCCTCGGCGGCAACGGCCGCCTCGGCGAGGTCGTCGATGGCCTGCCGGCGGGTGTAGTCGCTGACCGGCGGAGCCGAGCGAGCCAGGCGTGCACCGACGGCGCCGGCGAACTGCCAGTCGACGGCACGGCCGACGGTCAGGTCCGGGGAAGAATCCACCGGCTCATGACCTGCCGGGCGCGGTCATGTGCCGCAGCCGCAAGTGCGCAGGATGGAGGCCAGGGCATCGAGCCGGGTGCGGCCCTCCATCCCGGCGTTGTTGGAGATAAAGGCGAAGGTGAGAACCCGGCCGTCGACATCGGTGACGATCCCGGCCAGCGAGTTGGTCTTGGTCAGCGATCCGGTCTTGGCTCGCAGCCAGCCGGCTGAGGACTTCTGGTCGGAGCCGAGGAACCGATCCGACAGGGTCCCGCTGCCGCCCGCCACCGGGAGCATGTCGACCATCGGCCGCAGGGCGGGCTGGTCGGGACCGGCGGCGGCGTTGAGCACTTCGTCGAGCGTCGTCGCGGTGAGCAGGTTGGCGACCGAGAGTCCGCTGGAATCGACCAACGAAGCACCGGCCATGTCGATATCCTCGACTATCTGACCGTCGAGGATGTCGGACGCG